>NZ_DATCVJ010000024.1:0-10070 GCF_036566945.1 Chitinophaga sp.
TGTCATAATGAGTTAATTAGATCTTTTCGAAATAGTCTACCGATTTAAAGAATACGGCAAAGCAGGCCACACCCGCCAATACCAGGAGAATAGTCATCATCATAAAGGTTGTTCTATATAGCGATTGTTTGTAAATGCTGAATCCTTACGTTTTTCAATGATAAAGGCAGTAGTTCCTTATGCTTTCCGCAGATCAGCGGAGATAACGTATACATAAATGCGCTTTCGATAGCGTTGCGCAGGGCACTGCTTCCATTATGGTACAATACACCCGCGATAGTAAAGCAACGTTTCACCTCATGCAATTGTTCGTTACGTATCATGCGACCGGTGTAATCGGCGAAAGTGTGAATCACTTTACTAATGGAGCCTTTGGCAGGCACCTGTTCCTCTGCGGGAAATATAAACCCGGGAATTTGTAAACCTATTAGCTGAGAGATTTTCGAGTCTGGTAGCATCTGGATCAATTTATTTTGATACAAATGGGGTAATGCCATCGGAGTGCCAGTGTGGGGGAGCCGGGTTTGTTTCTGGATTATTTAATTGATTATCAATATTTTAAAAAATAATTTAGAGAGATGAGGGTGGAGGAGAAGATGGGAAAACCATGCAGAAATGGTAGGGTGTGTGCAGAAATGAAAGTGTTTTAATACCTTGGCGGCTGATTGTAGTATACCCGTTCCCGATACCTAAACCATTTTACCTATGGATGAAATGAATGAAGAAGCGCAGGCACCGGTCAAAAAAACCGGCTGTCACAATTGCGTTAATCCCGAAACAGAGCCGGGATATCTTACTCCACTTTGCAGAGAATGCAGAAAACAACTTAGCCGTTACCCGGTACTTAACAGTGTGAAATGGGCTGCCGCCGGGGTGGCATTGCTCTTTCTCATTTCGGCGTACAATTTACCAAGGTATCTTAAAGCAGGGGTTACCTACCAAAGAGCGTTGAAGGCCGAGAACACGCATCACTATGTAACCGAAAAAAAATTACTCGAAAAAGTGTTACAGCAGTTCCCCGACAATTTCGAAGCTGGCGCTCATTACATTATAGCCAGCTATAACAATGATGAGCCTGAGGTGGTAGACAGTATGTTGGAGAAGATGTCCGGGAAGCAGAATGAAAACCAGGATCTTATTAATAAAGTAAATGATGTACTGGACGGTTTTCGATACCTAAAACTAATTGATACCAGCTTCGCTGCATCTTTATCCAAACTGGATGAAAAGTCTCCTGAATATGAACAGGCATTAAATACATATTGCAGCAAACGTTATAACGATGTATGCGCAAGATTTATGCTAGGAAGTTATGCCTATAATCAGGGGAATTATGCTAAAGCGGACAGCGTACTAAGCAAACTGGTACAGGAAACTCCCGATTTCCGTTATGCTATGCTTTGGTTAGCTAATACTTACCGGGAAGAAAAACAATATGATAAAGCCATCCGGGTATATAACGATATTCTGTTGCAAAATGCCGAAGCATCCTACGCCTTTGCCGGTATTGCCAAGATAATGTTGAAACAAAAACAGGATAAAGAAGCCCTGAAAAAGGCCATGCAGGCTTATGAGCTGGAGCCGGAAGCCATTAGCTCCGTATATACGCTATCGTTAGCCTATCATTTCAATAATAATATACAAGAGCGGGATCGTTTTTACAAAAAAGTTAAATCGCTCGCAGATGCTGATGGCGACTATAGTTCTGCCAATGAACTAACGGATATTTTCAATGGCAAAACTGATTACCGTTAATCATCTCCCAACCTAAAAAACTAAAATTATGTTTATCCCTGGTATTGCCATTACCCTGATCACCTTTCCCGGTGTGATTGTACATGAATTTGCCCACCAGCTTTTCTGCCGTTTGTTTGGCGTAGCTATATTTGAAGTAAAATATTTCCAGGTAGCCAATCCTGCCGGATACGTAATTCACGAAATTCCCCGCAACCCGGTGCATCAGCTGATGATCAGCATAGGACCGTTTTTCGTAAACACCCTGTTAGGTTTCATTATTGCATTTCCAGCCGCTATTCCGGTAGTACAATTTGAATCTGGTACTTTATTCGATTATATACTGCTATACCTGGGTATTAGCATTGCCATGCATGCTTTTCCAAGTATTGGTGATGCAAAAAGTATGTGGCAAATCCTCTGGCATGGAAAAGATACGCCGATATGGCTTAAAATACTGGCCATCCCTGTAGCAGGATTAATTATGATCGGTGCCTTGGGTTCCTTCTTCTGGCTGGATCTTGCCTATGGAATATTTGTTGCCATCGGATTGCCAAAGCTGATTGTTGTCTTGTGCGCATAGAAATATTCGATTAAAGCGCATAAAAAAGCTGTCTCATATGAGACAGCTTCTAATATTTCTATTTTTTTACGCTATGTTATCCAAAATAAATGCAATCCTCTCTTTCAAAATAGGAATGTCATTTTCCACAATCTGCCAGATCACTTCTGCATCAATCCCGAAATATTCATGAACAAGGATGTGCCGAAGTCCGATAATCTGTCTCCAGGCAACATCTGCATAAGCATCACGTAATTCCGGCGTAAGCAAATTTGCCGCCTCTCCTATAATTTCAATCTGCTTTACTGACGCAAATCGCATCATAGAGCTCTCAAAGAAATCTGAAAGAGTTTTGCCTTCTGTATAAGATTCAATTTCATTTATTGCTTCTGCAATATGCTGCAATCGTTGTTTATCGCCTATCTTACCTTTCATAAATCAATCTTTTATCTGACTCAATGAAAGGCATAATAAATTTTGACAAGGATCTTTCTGAAATAAGATCTACCCTTTTGTGCAATTGATCTTCCAGGTCCTGTTGCATTTTAACAAAGCCCAGGCCTATGTATTTAGAATAATCCAACTCTACCAATATGTCCACATCACTGGATTCATCCGCTTCTCCTCTTGCCTGAGATCCAAAAATAAAAGCTTTCTTCACAGGTTTATCTGTAAAATACTGCTGAATTATTTTGATATCTTCCTGCGAAAGCCTCATACATCTAATTTAGGACATAATATTTATGCGGCCAATAACTAACTAAACAAGTACAACACATCTTCCTTCGTCAGCTTCTTCACAAAACCGCTATCATCCGAAATAATCTCCTTCACCAGTGATTTCTTACGTTCCTGCAACTGCAATATCTTTTCCTCCACGGTGTCTTTACAGATCATGCGGTAAGCAAAAATATTTTTCGTTTGTCCGATACGGTGAGTACGGTCAATGGCTTGTTGCTCTACTGCCGGATTCCACCATGGATCTACGATGTATACATAATCCGCTGCGGTGAGGTTTAAGCCCACACCACCGGCTTTGAGTGAAATCAGGAATACGCGGCATTCATCGTTATTCTGGAAGTTCTGAATAGCTTTTTCACGATCTACTGTGGAAGTGCTACCATCGAAATATTCGTAAGGAATTTTGAGGTGCTGCATCCGGTCACGGATGAGTCCCAGCATTCCCAGGAATTGAGAGAAGATCAGCACTTTGTGGTTGCCGATGTTTTCAGAAATTTCGCGGGTCAGTTCATGCAGTTTCACGGAGTGATTCGGATACTGTTCTGTATCGTTGAGAATAGCAGGAGAATCACAAATCTGCCGCAGCTTCATCAGGCCTTGCAGGATAGTGAGCTGTGAACGTTCCATACCCTGATCTTCAATAACGCCGAGGATCTTGGAGCGATAGGTATTACGGTAGGCATCATAAATATGCCGTTGTTCCGCATCCATTTCGCAGAAGATTACGGTTTCTATTTTTTCCGGCAAGTCTTTCGCCACCTGTTCTTTGGTACGGCGAAGGATAAACGGATAAATCAGTTTACGCAGGTGTTCTTTTCTTTCTTCGTCCTGGAATTTATCGATAGGGGTAGCAAATTCGTTGCGGAAAAAGTCTACGCTACCAAGCATCCCAGGGTTCAGGAAGTTCATCTGCGCATAGATATCGAAAGTATTATTCTGCATAGGCGTACCACTCAGCGCCAGTCTGTTTTTTGTTTGCAACAGCTGCGCCGCTTTGGTGACCTTGGATTGTGGGTTTTTGATGGCTTGCGATTCATCAAGAATCACATAGTCAAATTCCACTTTCATGAGCAGCTGAATATCGCTGCGCAAGGTGCCGTAAGTAGTAATAATGGCATCAAATTTCACCAGTTCTTCCGACGATTTCAGTCGTGCAGGGCCGTGGTGGATATGATGTCTGATATCCGGTGTGAATTTCTTTATTTCATTTTCCCAGTTGTAAATCAGCGTGGTAGGACAAACTATCAACGCCATGGTTTTACCACCGTTCTTATTTTTGTAATACTGTAAGAAGGTGAGGGCCTGAATGGTTTTACCCAACCCCATGTCATCGGCGAGAATACCGCCCCATTTGATGTCATCGAGGTAGTTGAGCCATTGGAAGCCGCTCTCCTGGTAAGGCCGCAGGGTAGCCTGCAAATTCGCAGGAAGCGCAATGTTGCGGATCTCATCGAACTGCAGCAGTTTGCGACGCTTTTGTTCCAGCTCCAGTACTACTGCTTCATCATCTATAAACTCATAGAGTTCATCAATGACGCTGAAATTGTATTTGCTGAGTTTAAGACCTTTATCTTTTTCTTCTCCGACTTTAAACAGCAGGGAATATTTGCGCAGCCATTCTTCCGGCAACAGGCCCAGGGAGCCATCTGCCAGCTGAACGTAATTCTGTTTGTTAGCCAGCGCATTTTTAATATCCTTGATACTTACTTTCTGATCGCCGTATAATACTTCGATCTGTGCATCGAACCAGTCGATGCCGGAGCTGATTTGTAAATTGGTAACCGGCTTATGCGAACTGAATTTAAAGTTGCGCAGGTTATCAAATCCAAACACGCGCACATTCATTTCTTTCAGCGCATCGAAGAAGAGGAAGAACCAGTTGTTCTTCAAGGCTTCTTTGGCACGCAGATAAAAATAGTTGTGGTTATCGTGTTGTGCGAAGTTGGTATGTAAGGTGCGTAGCTTAGTGACAAACTCTTCTTCCGCTTCTTTATTACGATGGATGATGAGCACTTTATTGCCTTCCTGCACGGTGATCTTGCTCTCATCGTTCCATTCTACTTCCTGTCCGCGGTAAGCGAAACCAGGTTGTATGATAAATGTTTCGCCCAGCTCTTTCAGGAATACGCGGGCTTCCGGCATGATATCATCTACCTCTGCCAGCAACCCTTTATCGAACTGAATATCGTACTGACGACTTAACGGCAGCAGGTAATCTTTCAGGTAAGCCGGCCATTCTTTGTTGACAATGCGCAGTTTACCGCTTTGTCTGAACAGCTCCACGTGCAGGGCATCCTGTGGACTTTCAAACAAATAAATCACCTGTTTGTAGAGGAACATCAGGGGACTTTCCCATTCGTTGTCTGCTACATTTATCAGTTCGCCTTCAATATTTACGTAACAGTTTACTTCTACATGCGTATCGCCGGTGTGGGTTTTGATCACCAGTTTCAGGCGGTCGGCACCGATTTGCAGCTGTTGTAAATTTTTTGTTTTGAAGGCTTGCCTGTTGGGCAAGGCAAATACCAGTCCGTGTTCTGCCAGCTGAGGGAACAGTTTGGCGAGTTTAGGATGCAGGTATTCCAGCATCAGCTCTTTTGTTTCGGTGGGTAGTTCTTCCGCATTTTCGTGCGTAATATTTTCCCAGATACCGGCAAAAGGAGAGTTTTTGCTAAGGAATTTGCTCACTTCGCTGCCTTGTAGTTTTCGTATAGGCGCTATGAGTTCCCTGTCTTTTTCCTTGTACTGGTAAAAGTCTACGTATTTGGTAAGATCCAGTTTGCTGGCGAGAGATACGAAGGCGTTTTGCTCATCGTTTATTTCGCCGCTGACCAGGTCTATCTTAAAATAAGGATACAACGTTTCGTTGGCATTGAATACCGCCGCCAGTCGTTGTGTGATGGTAATGGTTTCTTCCGGTGGCGGGGGAGCCGTTACGGGCTGTCTGCCTGCTGCGGCGCCATCTACCCGTTTAATGGTAGGATCGAGCACCCGGAGAAACGGTTTGCCATCCATATACGAAAAGGCGAACTTCCCGTTCAGGTCATCCGAGAGGGAGTAACCATACAGCGATAACAGTTTGTTTTTCTCCTTATCCCAGTTACGGAGGGTATCGAAGTAAAACGGACCATTTTTCTGCAGTAGTTGGAGGAAGAGGGCTGTTTTATGTACGCACAGGGCATGTTCTGTTTCATCACAGGTGCAATGGGTGTCATAAAAGCGTTCTTCATTCCGTTGAATGATCAGCGGAAATTCTTCTCCATCCAGCTTTAGGAGGGCTTCTACCTTTTCATCTTTGGCCAGTTTTATTTTGGCAGGATGTTTCTTCGCAATTTCTTCTGCCTGGGCGAGGATAGCGCCGGAGGTCAGCAGTTTAATTGATTTGATATCGATAGACTTCATCTTAATCAGCGTGTGTTGCTGATCAAATTGTGTGTCGAAGCTCTCGAAATGATTTTTATCCAGCATTTCCTGTAGCTGGAAAAGCGCGGCTGCTTCGTGCCGGCAGATGTCACCCAGGTTGTATGGGCATTGACATCGGATAGACATACCGGTTGTTTCTCCATACTTGCTGATGGAAACGCGGTAGTAATTGGCATGTGTGTCGCTCTTTACGCGGAAGGTAGCTGATTTCAGTACCGGGTCTGCCTCGATGAGTTCAACGCCCCCGGCCGAAAAAATACGCTTCCCCCTGCGGATCACTTCATCAGTGCCGTTGTTGTAAACATATTTTAGCAAATGGGGTAGCGACATACTATACGTTGTTGCCCGCTTTTATTATCAGCAAAAGGGTTAATAGATATATCAAAAAAACTTAACAGCTGATAAAAAGGCAATCCACAAAAGTAAGCAGAAATTTTCTAATAACCCGCAGGCCACACATTAAGAAGCGATGAACCGCACCCCGTTTGCCATGGCGGGGTAGCGGGAATTTTTCAACATCTTTTTTTACAAATATAGATGCCTGTTTATCAACCTTTTAATAAAGGTTAACGGATATGCTGCAGGTATCTTTCTAAAGAAAAATCTACCGCCGCCGATGCACCTGTTTTAATATATTTCCCAAAAGCGCCATACATCGCATCGTATGTTAAGGGCCTCACCGCTGCATGTAATGCATTAATTTCCCGGGCAGATAAGGGGATATTATTGGGATAACTGTACATCGCGGATACCGTTTTTCTATCGGACGATACCTGGATAACATCCCCTACCAACAACAATCCCTTGCCCGCAGGGGCATAGAGCACATTTCCGCCGGCGAAATGCCCCCCGCAAAGTACCAGCTGAATGCCATCCCACAAGGGTAGTTCATTACCGGACCATAGTTTAATCACGGCATCACGGCGTTGCAGCCATGCGGCATCCAGCTCATGTACATACACCGGGATGTTACCAAAAGCATGGCTCCATTCCACCATGGTAGAAAAATAATGCGGGTGGGAGAGGGCAATGGCCTTGATGCCGCCCAGCTGCCGGATAATATTTATCGTAGAGGCGTCGAGGTTAGCAATGCAATCCCATAAGATGTTGCCACCGGGGGTAATGAGCAAATGCGCCCGCTGCCCAATCGCAAAATCAGGCGTAGTGTAGATCGCATACAGATTGGGCGCTACCAGTTCTATAATATTCTTATGCGTTTGCCGTACCTGCTCCAGGGTAGTCCAGCTTTGGCCACCCGGATTGACGTACTGGCGCTCGTCTTCGCAGATAGGGCAATGCTCCGGCGCCTTTGCGCTGGCCTCGTATTGCACCCCGCAGGTGCTGCAGAGATAATGTGTCATAGCATCTTCTTTATCCTTAACAGGTAGAATATAGGAATTTTTAAACAAAACAGGTAAGCCCATCACGGCCAATGTACTCTGCTTAATCCAGTTCCTTCTTGAGGTATCGTCCGACATATTCCATTAATTTTACCGCACAAAATTACCGCGGCCCCATAGCCGACTCAATGGACATACCTAACAATATCTTGTACATTTGAACATGCAGCGAAAACATATTCCCTCTCATCGCATACCCGACGGCGTTACCACAAACAGTCCCTCACAACTGAAAGATGTGCTGGTGGCGGGACTCAACGATGAAGGAAAGATGATGAAACGGCAATACCCGCATCGCCATGATTATTATGAAATCATGCTGTTAAACGACAGTGAGGGCATACACCATATAGATTTTACGGCTTACCCCTTCAAAGGCCCAACAGTGTTTATGTTATCGCCGGAGCAGGTGCATGAACTGGCGCGCACCAAAGGCAGCAAAGGCTTTTCCCTGAAATTTAATACGCCTTTTTTCAGCAGTGGCAACGACCCCGATAATCAGCTATATGCCCACTTTCTGTTCGATAACCTGCAGGCATACCCGGTAATTAAACTGCAACCGGAGGAATATACCCGTTTACATACCCTCCTCACACTGGCCCTGCAGGAATATGACCAGGCCAGCAACGGCGCCGCAGATATCCTATACTCCTATATCCGCGTGATACTAATGGAAATATTGCGCATCCGGAAACAACATCTGCAGGAAACACATCTTCACCCCGGTATGCCACAAACACAATTGCTGGAATTTAAAAAGCTGCTGCAACTGCATTTTCACGAACTGCATGAAGTGCAGGACTATGCCACCAAACTTCATATTACACCACGGCAGTTGAATATGCTGGTGCAAAAGCTCACCGGCAAAACCGCCGGCACCCTTATAAAAGAACGTATACTACTGGAAGCCAGGCGGCTATTATTTACAGACGCCCTTACTATCAAGGAAATAGGCTACCAGATTGGATTTGAAGACCCAGCCTATTTTAATCGCTTCTTTAAAAAAAATATGGGAATGGCGCCGCAGCAATTCCGGGAACAGGCGCAACAAGCGTAAAAAAGTGCAATACAAAACACTTTTTGTCCATCGACTTCAGTGCGAGAGTGATCTACTTTTGTATGGTCATTACAAACACACAATTTACTATGAACAACAAAACAGCATTTTTAATTTTACGTATAGGCATTGGCGTACTATTCACCATTTTTGGTATCATGAAATTGGCCGGTGGCCCTGCCACGTGGGGTTTCCTCGGTGGCACCTTAAAAACAGTAGGCATTGATTTCTTTCCGGTAGGATTTGGTCTGCTGGCTACTTTAGCAGAGTTTTTAGGTGGGCTGGCATTGATCTCCGGATTTTTTGTAAGACCCCTGGCGATCGGTTTGTTCCTGACCATGGTCGTGGCCACGATCTTTAAAGTGAGCAGTGGCGCTCCTTTTGCAGAAATATCTTACCCATTGACCATGTTACTGGTAACGGCGTTTTTTGCGCTGAATAATGGGAAAGTTACTTCGGTTACAGCGGCTTAGCGCGATTTTTTGTCCTGGGACAGGATTATACTGATTATACTGATTTTCCGGAGTTTTTTTTACAGGATTAAAGAAGATGAGGGAAGATGAATGCGGATCACCACATTTATCTTCCCTCATCTTCTTTAATCTTACAAAATCCAAAAAAACAAAATCGGGAAAATCATCTGAATCAGTATAATCCTGGGTAAGACAAACTACCCGGCAATCAACTCCCCGTCCTTAAACAGTGGCAGCACATTGGCGCCATCTGCGGTGAGGCAGTAGTGAATATCTTTTTCCAGCCCGTAATTAGCTAAGCGCTTATAGTGGGAGGCTTGTTGCATGAAAGTATAAATATCATCTTTGGCAGTGTTGTACAGTGTTTCAGCCGCAACAGCAGAATCACAGTTCACGTCAAAATGTGCTTTGATGCGGTTTACTACAGCGCCGGCAAACAGGGTATCTTCCAGGTTTACACGATCTTTCCAGGCTGCACAGCCAAGGATCACATTTTGATTTTGTGCAATCAGATAATCACATACGGCACTTATATTAGGGAAAGAGCCCGTAACAATCTGTATCGCATCTTTTGCCATGTGCAATAACTTGGTACCGTTCGTAGTGGTTAAAACGAGCGTTTTATTTTCTACGAACTCGCGTGGATATTCGAAAGGAGAATTTCCGTGTACCAGTCCTTC
>NZ_DATCVJ010000025.1:0-17979 GCF_036566945.1 Chitinophaga sp.
TATGCAACACGCTGCCCCTGTCCTGACACTGTTCCTTTTTTTTAGTAGCCTCTGTATGGCACAAACACCCTTAGCACCTGCATTTCCGCAAGATACTGTCCCCGCAGAAATTATGGTACAAGGTACAGACGACAGTCTGCAACTGGTAGCAAAGCTACGCCCACTGCGGCAGATAGCCGGTGCACCTACTTCTTTCTATACCTATTTCTGGGAACTGGGAGATGGTACTTTTAGCTTTAGTAAAACGCCTGAACTTCATTACAAAGATACGGGTACCTACCAGGTACGGCTATACGCTACCAACAACTACGACGACGGCAAAGCACCGCCTACCAAACCACGGCCTATTAAAATTAAAAAGCCGGTAAAAAACAGTGCCTGGGCATCCCGTTTTTTTCACGGCTCCGGCAATATAGAAATGAAAGTCAATCGCAATCCTAAGCCCGGAGAGGATTTCATGGCACTCATCGGATACCGGAATATAGCCGGAGATGTGGCTAGTGGTACGCTGCTACTATTTTATAATGAGAAACAATTTGGACATGCGGGGTTTGATCTCACCGAAAAAAGAACCTATCACGGAGAAGATAGCACCTCTCTATCCAGCCTGCTGACAAAGCTGGAAACACCGGAACAAAATACCGACATAGCTTTCGCCCGTGGCCCATCTGCCACAACAGTAGCAGCTGGGAGCAATGCCGCTACCAAAGCATTGCTGCAATCCATGCGAAGTACATACAGCAGTCATAACGTACTTCATTACAGCAACGCCAATAAAACAACAGAACAATTTCTTTTTCTGAATATGCATACCCTGCCGGAAATGATACAGGATACCAATGCGACGGTTACCATGACCGCCATGCTGGTACCAGACAATACATTGATGGCACCAGAAGTATATGAGCTGGAAATGCCTGTGGTAGCCTCTCATGACCCCAATCGGCTGCAACTGAAAAAGCACCGCATCAACTATCGTTTTATGGGAAAGAAAAAAGAGCTGACCTATAAAATTCAATTTCAGAATACCGGCCCCGGTCCCGCTAAAAGAGTGGCCATCGGCATCGCCATTCCCCGGCAGCTGAATACACAAACCATTCAGTTGAAAGAGGTCAGTCCCGCCTGTATCTCCTGCGACTCTGCTTACCAGCTACAGAGCTGCATTGATACCATACGCACCAAAGACAGTGTATATTTTGTATTCCGCAATATCTACCTCCCCGGATTGCAACAGGAAGGGGTAACAGATGAAGATTCCACTAAAGGATTTGTGCGGTATAGTATTTTATTTAAGAAGAAGCCGAAGAAGATACCTTTCGACAGCCGCGCTGCCATTATATTTGACAAGAACGAACCTATTTATACCAATCGTGCCCGGGCAAAATTTATTAAAGGATTTTCTCCGGGTATCGTTGCCGGCTATACGTTTTTTGCTAACACCAGTGACTATACGCTGAAAGGGCCTTTACAGCTCGGGGCCGTACTGGCTCCCTTTGCGCCCGACCGGCCTTACTTCCAGGTAGAAGCCTATGCCGGCATATTGGAAAAGGAATCATCTCAAACAGCTATCGTACGCGATAAACGCGACACGACTGTGAACGGGCAAGTGTATTTAATTGCCGGTAGAAATCAGGCGATTACCACCACACGTCAATCGCTGCAACTGGTTCCGCTGCACTTCCGCTATAACCTTAACAATTGGGTAGGCGTAGGGGTGGGCGCGCTGGCGCAGATCAACATTGCTGCCACCACCACCACCGAATCGAAAGTATATCTGACTACGGCGCAGCAACCCACGGTGTTGGCCAATACCGTCAGTAGCAGCATTAAAGATAATCCGCAGTGGTTTGCCAGCTTCAATGCCGCACCATTTGCCGATATACAGGTGGGGAAAATTAAAAGTGGACCGGCCATAGGTTTCCGTTACCTGCACCAGCTAAGCGGCGATACAAAGGATCGTTTCTTCCTCTACGCCATCTACAAATTATAATTACGAATTACGAATTACGAATTACGAATTACGAATTAGCGGGGAGAACTGAGCGGATCCTGCTTCGCGTTTACCATCTCCCCACAACTTCGTAATTCGTAATTCGTAATTCGTAATTTATATAATCCTATCTTCAGCTATTATAAATGGCTGAAGTCAGATCATATATTGCCCTGATCAAAAACAGGCTGCTGCTAATAGCGGTAGCACGGCTTTTCATCTGCTGGCAAAACCCCGATACTACTGCGTTTAAGCAATACCGGGATCGCAATCAGCTCACGGAATGGATTTATGCACAAATTCAATATCCGGCAGCGTCTCCAACAGCAAAAGCCCTGCAGCTCAAACAGGCTACTGTAAGTGCCTGGCGCCCACCTGCCAGCACGGCCGAAATACAGGCATGGCTGGATCTGCTCATTAATCAGGGATATACACTATTACAAAGCGGAGATATTATTTCTTCTACAGATGCCTACCAACAGGCATTTGAGTGGGGCCGGCAACATAGCGCCATTGTAGACCCCAGTGGGGTACTGGAATTCATTCTTAAACCTTTGGGCAACAACTATACGAGGCTGGGCGACTATGAGCAGGCCCTATTCATCCACCGCATTGCGCTGGAGTTTGCCCGTGAGCTGGACGACCGTCAGGCCATGGCGGCCACTTACAGCAATCTCGCCAATACTGCCGCCAATATGGGACAGCTGCAGCAGTCGCTCGAATACTGCCGGGAAGGTGCATTGCTGGCAGATAAACGCAGCGCCACTTACGGATTGCTGTTGTCCGAACAGGCAGATGCCTGTCAGCAATTGCAGCAATATGCCGCCGCCAAACAAAGTATCCAACAAAGCATTGCCATACTCCGGCAGCAACCTGCCAGCAACCAGGAAGCCGCGCATTGGCTGTTCATGGCCTATCAGCAGGCGGGCGATATTTATCTCTCTACACCTACCACCGCCGCACAATACTACCAGCTGGCCGCTGCGATGCCAGAAAGCAAACGCGCACTCCGCCGGCGGGAACAGGCCCGTTTGTTTTTGCGGATGGGCAAACTGCAACTCACCCTGCAACAGCCCCGGAAAGCACTTCCCTGGCTGGATAGCTGCGCTCACATACTACTATCGGGAAAGGATATACGCCATTTGAACATCCGGGATATCTATGGAGAATATACCCTGCTGGATCTTTTATTTACCACAGCCACCGCCTATCAATCTCTCCAGGAACCCGCCACAGCACTTACTTTATATCGTTTATGTTTTGCTGCAGAAAGAGAATTACGACATCAGTACATTTCCTCTTCTTCTAAAGAAACGGCCATTTCAGACAGTCGTTACCGTTATGAAACGGCCATATCCCTCGCATGGAATAGCTGGCAAACAACCCATGACAAAGCCTATCAGCAAACTATTTTGCAGTTTATGGAAAACAGCAAATCACAATTGCTGTGGGAAGAAATGCAACAACAAACACATTATAGCGGCAATGATTCCATCCATAAACGTATACGGTTGCTGGAGCAGGCGCAATTATATTACCGCAAAGAGGCGCTGCAATCTGATCGAAACGACAGCCTGTTACAGCTGCGGGAACAGCGGGTGGCCTGGGATCTGGCCACCTTGCGCAAAAAAATCCGCCCGGCTCCGGGGGCAGAAAGCGAGGTGTCCACAGACAGCATCCTCCGCCTCCTGGCCCCGCGACAGCTGATCCGCACTTTTTTCACGGGTAACCATACGTTATATACCGTAGAACTGGACCGAAACGGCATCCGCTATATCGACAGCAGCGCCATGGACAGAAACGCTGTAGCGCATTTTAAACAGCAGTATTTCGAAGCAGGTCCGCAGGCGATGCTCAATAACCCTAAGGCCTATTACAACGCCGCATATGGCCTGTATACGCAATTATTTGCACGTCATCCGTTACAGGCAGGCAACACCTATTTGTTGATGCCGGATGGCGTATTGAGTACTTTGCCGATGGAAGCCCTCGTAACCGCCCCCACTTATAAACCGACTATTGGCCTATGGCCTTTCCTGGTAAAACAGGCCACTGTTTCTTATGCATACTCGCTGCGCACCTGGTGGCTGCAGATGCAGGCCCCGGCCAACCGGCAAGGATTCAGCGGCTTTTTTGTGTCGCAGCAACAAGCCGGATTATCGGATCTGGCAGGTGTAAAGAAAGAAAAAGAAGGCATGATGCCCGCCATCAGCAATGGTAGCTGGTATGTAAATGAGCAGGCCAGCAGCGCGGAATTCCGGCAGGCATTAACACGATCGGCCGTTGTACACATCAGCACACATGCCTTCCTTAAAAAAGACAGTTCCAACGCGCCACATATCATGCTCTATGATGCACCGTTCTATTTATTTGAACTGAGTGGTTTAACACAACATCCTGCCATGGTGGTGCTGAGCGCCTGTAAAACCGGCGATGGGCGCCTCGTGACAGGAGAAGGCATACAGAGCATGGCGCATGCCTTCATGGCCGGCGGTACACCCGCCGTAGTAGCGGCTTCCTGGAATGTAAATGACGCCACCGCACCACTGCTGATGCAACAGTTTTATGCACAGCTGCCGAAACAAACCAATGCCGCCGTGGCGCTGCAACAGGCCAAGCTTAGCTGGCTGAAAGATCCGGGCGTAACAGATATGCACAAACTCCCCTATTACTGGGCTGCACTAAGCTTCCAGGGTAATACCCAGGCCATTGCATTACACCCTTCCCGGCATTACTGGTATTGGTGGC
Organism: Chitinophaga sp.; assembly: GCF_036566945.1. Classification (GTDB taxonomy): domain Bacteria; phylum Bacteroidota; class Bacteroidia; order Chitinophagales; family Chitinophagaceae; genus Chitinophaga. The sequence goes on from NZ_DATCVJ010000025.1 coordinate 4,739, forward strand.
TATTATTACTGCCCATTCCCATGTTGATTTGGCTGCATATACGCAAAAAACGGCCTGCCACCCAATTTTCCGCATAACTACCCGGCCCCCGGATGATCAAATTATAAAGTCTCACCCCCGGAGGTCAGAATACCCCGATTTTTCCTTAAATTCAGGGAAGAGAGTCCTTTAGTCATACCTGCTTTATGTCATTACTACTGAATGTTCCCTTAGCGGAGAAAGAGAATGCTATATCCAAGGGCGCCCAATGGGATCAAATCGCCCGAAGCTGGTTTTTACCGGAAGACCAATACGACCGGCTCATGGAAGTAGATCATTGGATTCCTGAAAAAAATCCGGCTATCATTCTACCCACTGAAATCACCATCGTACATGCCGACAGGCCCTGCTGGAAATGTCAGCAGCAAAATCGTATGATTGCTATTGCCGGGAATTATTTTTTTGAGAAAGATATCAATGACCGGGATGAGCCGGTATGGCTGGAACAGGACTTTTTCACCGTATTTCAACAGATCTCCACGATCTCCGGCAATCTGCAAACTTTTCTGAAAGATAATTATCCTCACTACAGGCTGGCCACAGGACCTGCCACCGAAAACCAATATTGGTTAAATCATTGCAGCTCCTGCAGCAGCATACAGGGAGATGAATTTTTGTTTGAAGAGGAAGGCGTATTTAATCCTACGGAGAAAGAAGCCGCCAATAAATTACTGCTTAGAAATTTCAACCTGAAATATGCGCCATTGATTGATGCCGTTTATTCCCTGGGGGATCACCTCCGGCTGATCAATGAATTTGCGGAACGTGGAGAAGATACCTGAAATTGCTACCTAACTACATCTACTCAGACAGTGAATAGGGTTGTTCCGCATTAAATAACACCCGCTTCAACACAGGCTGGGTGGCTGTTTTAAAGATAATGTTACTGACACTTCCTTCATTTTTTTCGATGGTATACTGCAATACTTTGCGCTCCACATCTACCACATTACGTATAGCCGTATCGGTTGTATTGGCTACATAATACCAAACTGCCGCATCTATTTCCGTTTGTCCTTCGGGGCTAACTTCTTTGTCGTCATAATGTCCCTGGAGTAAATCGTAGGATTTCTTCAGCAGCGTTAACTTTCCTGGCGCCACTAAGTGATAATCTACCACATACTCCGCCGGATAAGGGAACTCCGGATCACCGGCCGGTTCATAGATGTCCATTTTCCACTGCAACACAATCCGGTCGCCATTATTAAGGACCGGCGCTTTGCCGTTGTTACAAATCAGGGCAACAGTGTCTTTTCCTTTTACACAAATAAACAGCTCATCATCGCCATTGTCGTTGTACCCAACGTAAGAGAGGCTATCTGTATATACCCTCCCTTTAATGAGGATTTCCTTTTTTCTAAGCGGGCTTACAAATGCCTCCGGGGCAGTATCCTTTAACGGAGCAGGTGCCACTGCTGCAATAGTACTATCGGGTTTTACCGGCGTACTATCGGCAGCAGCATTGGTTTTAGAACCTCCATTACATGACCATATCGCTAACAAACAAAAAAAAGGGATAATCGTTTTCATCTATATTTTTTTGAAATAATGGGCCACCTTATAATTCAACCCTTGCTCTTAAAAAGTCGAGGTACTTGCTATCTTCTTCTGCAAAAATTTCCGCACCTTCCAGCATATAAGCCCGCAGTAAGTGTTCCAGGGCTTGCTCTTCCTGTTTTTCTTCATACAGGCATTCTCCCAGGCGAAGCTGTACAAAGCCAATGGCTTGCGCATCGGGACCGTTTAACGCATCAAAAAAACTATTGGCTGCAGCGGCATAATCTGCTTTTAAAAACAGCATATCACCGATGCTGGCATTGAGCCAGGTGCTGGCTTCCCATTCATGTTTCGGGTCTGGCAGTAACGCAAGTGCCTCCGTAAACTTTGCGAGTGCAGCATCGTAATTTTCCTCATCGGCAAGCACATTCCCTTCTTCCGATAATACTTCTATTTGTTTGTATACTTCATCGGGGAGGGATTCTTCTACCACAGACGCCAATCCCTGAAATACGTGCAGGTATTTTTCGTCAGCACCTTCAAACACACGTCCTCCAGACTTTTGCATGGCTATACTCAGGTATTGTTCTGCCTCCGGCATGTGGCCATTTTCGAAAAAGGCCCTACCGAGCATAAATTCCCGGTCGCCATCATCATCACGTTCCGGATCGCACTGCTGCAAGGTTTTAGCCCATCTGAGCATCGCCGGAAAATCTTTTAATTCGAGGTAAGTTTCGGCGATGGTAAATGCAAGATCGAAGCTATCGTCGTAGCCTTGTTTGGGGGAAGGCAGCTGGTCCCAGGCTTCTTCCAGTTTTTGAGCATATCTGGCGAGGTCATTTTTTTCAAACAACACTTCTGCTTCCAGCCAGATGGCTTCTATAGCTGCAATAATTTTTTGATCCCGTATTTCCATGTATCCTTATTAAAAGTCAAAGTGCAGCGGTGTGGCTGCACTTTGACAAAAATAGGATGGAATATTTTAATTCAGTGCTATATCTCCATGTTAAATATGCTGAGTACCCCTTTATGGTCTGTTGGCCAGGTACCGGCGGGGGCCAGAAATTTGTCATTTCCCTTTTCTTCTTCCCTTTGATTTCTCACAATACTGCCGGATGGCCCTACTACGATACTTTTCGTTAGTTGCAGTTTTTTGTCGGGGTAGAAGTAGATATAATCGATCCTTTCTCTTTCGTCGGCATCTGGCGCCCAGGCCAGTTTTTTCACTTCTACGGCCTTATTATCTGCCGGAAAGGTGAAACCGGGATTTTTTTCGGGAGATGGATACCTGACGCGATAGCTGTCTTTGTATCCTTTTCCCTGCAGCATCACGGAGCAGGTCCAGGGTACGATCATGCCGTGATGATCGTACAAATCTTTGGTAGATGCCGTCCAGTCGAGGTGACTGGCTTCATTAAAATCGCCACCCAGGAATACCAGTCTGTTCGCCAATATATCCTGATCAGCGGATTGTATAAATGCGGCAATACCTTCATCTCTTTTAGATGCCAGGTTAGACGCCATGATGGTATCCATGTTGGTACAGGGCGCCGCCATTTTTTTCCAGGTAACGCCATCATAACCGCGGGGCAGGTATACGGCATAGTTCAGATAGTCGAGGTGAGCAGAATACACCGCCACTTCCCGGCCATGTACATTGGCAATCAGCTTGCAAATTTCCCCGTTGTCACTGAATATCACGGCGCTGTCGGTGATGGGGTAACGGCTTAACAGGCCTGAACCCTGGCTAAAAAAGGAATAATACTTTTTACCTTTCTCTGCAAGAGAAGCCAGCAGCCGGTCGCACAAACGGGTGTCCTTATAATTCCTGACTTCACTTAAGGTAACAAAATCCGGATCTATTGTGGCAATCTGGTCAACAATTCCCTGGTAGCCTCCTGGCACCATGGTGCCTTCCTGCCAGATATTCAATTGCAGCACCGATAACCGTATTTCTTTCGCCATTCCAGTAGCTGAAAATCCGAGCAAACACACGAAGAGTAGCAAGTGTGATTTTACATGTCTCATAAAAAATATTAATTCATTGTTCACATTACATTGTTCGTTGGCCGCTACCCTGTTACATCATATCGTTTTCGAAAGAGCGGATCGTTCTTTTTAATGGCTCGCCCTTGTATACGTTGGCCAGCTGCATTCTTCGCAGTCCTATCTTTACATATTCTTCCTGCATCTCAATACCTATGCAATTTCGACCCAGCGCTTTAGCTACGGTGCAGGTAGTAAAAGTGCCTGAAAACGGGTCCAGTACCATATCGCCTTCATTTGAACTGGCCCTGATGATACGTTCCAGCAATGCTACCGGTTTTTGTGTGGGGTGATTTTCATATTCATCCATGCGATAACGCACACGTGGAAAATCCCAGACATTGCCGGGCACCTTTTCGGTACTATAGGCGGTGGGTACGGCTTTGCGGTAGTCAATCAGTTTTCGTTTAGCACCTGTTTTGGCTTCAATGAGGATATCGGCTGCATTGAAAGTATAATTCGTTTTATCTTTTACGGCATACAAGATGGGTTCATACATAGACCCAAAGTACTTACGGGCCTGCACACCAGAGCTATCATAGCTCCACACAATCCTGGAAAGAATATTAATTTTCTGCCGCAGGTAAAGATCAAAATAGGGCATGAACTGCGTGGCCGTCATCACATATAAACTGCCATTTGGTTTGAGTTTCTGGAGACAAAGGTCCAGCCATTGGTAACACCAGGCCAGGTAGGCTTCTTCCGTATCCCATTTTTCAATATGTCCATTAAAGTTCTTGCCTATGTTATAGGGCGGGTCCGCGAAGAGAAGATCTACTGAGTTATCCGGCACCATCGTTTGCAATGCCAGCAAGGCATCACCGTGAATGATTGTATGTTTGGTTGTCCCGAATATTTCCATGCTGGCTCGATTCTGTCGGTGAATTTAGACAAAAAAAGGCCAGGATAAAACATCCTGGCTTTTGTAAAGTTAAATTAGAAAGTAATCCAAACAATATATGCCTGCTTTTTGTGGCCTTTACGTGCCATCATCGCGCAACCTGATTAGGGTTGTTCGGGTTCTTCCGGCACATTCAGGGATGGGGATGGGAGCGTACGAATTATTTTCCAGCCGTTTATAAAAACAATAAAGCCGCTCAATGGCGGCCTTATTGTTGTCTTCACTTGTTATTAAACCACCGGAGGCGTCTACTTCACCAGCCGGAAGATTTGTTATACGCGCATGTATGTTTGCGACGTGTTCTTTTTTATACGTTTATTCCAATACATTCTTCCATTTGGTAGTACGGCCGGTGAACCATACAGGAAGATCCGGATTGTTGGATGGGCTAATAATTGACCAGCCCTCTGGATCGGAAGCCTGAACGCTACTTGGATAAGTCATTCTTTCTTTCCACTTGTAATTGTCATACATGGAAGCTGGATTTGTCCCCAGGTATCTGATTAATCTGCGGGCAGCGGTATACGGCACTTCAAAGTTCAACATATTGTAGTGCAACTGAAGTTGATTAAAAATTGCCTGTACTTTCTGCGTGCTTGACATCGCATCAAATTTCTGTGCGGCACCTTCTGCATAAACGCTGGCGTTATATTCCATTGCGGGTCTGGCGTTGATTCTCGAATCATCCATCGTTGTTGGCATAGCCGGCAAAGTTGTTTTAGAATATTGATTTGAGTTATTCAGTTCATACCAATATTTGCAAGATAAGATAATGGCATTTTTATAGTGCTCGCGGGCAGCACCATTCAATTGACCAAAACCCCTTACTGCGGCTTCCGCCAATGAAAGCTCCGTTTCAACCGCATGAATGGTTGGATATTTCAGCGCAAAGTTAAACTGTGCGCGTACGTTGTATTCCGCTACCAGGTTATTTTGAGTACCTACGTTCCATCCATTGTCATCGTAATTGGCAACTCTGCTGCGAAGTGTATTTAACAGGAATGCTTCACGTTTGCTCAGATCAGCTTTTGAGGCTGCATCCAACGCGATAGACTGGCTGTTATTTACGCCGTAGTAAAAGGTTGTTTTTGAAATATCAGTCAGAATAGGATCGTTGATGTAGAGACCACGCAACGTTTTATTTAAATAGCTATTCTTATCCGTATTGCCATCCCATTTTGTATCAGCGCCGATGTATCTGCCGCTCCAGTCTGGGGCGAAGATATAAGAAACACGGGGGTCGACAGTACCATCCAATAAACCTGTTGCGGAATTATCACCACTAAAATAGGACAGCGTTTGTCCGTTTACCACTTTGGTACCCGTGGTCGGTTGGCAGTACATTACATCCTGCAGGAATTTTTTTCCGGCACGGCAATCATCCGCCCTTTCCCTGAAAGCACGTGTAATGCCTAATTCATTACAAATGCGATTCAGTGCAATCACAGCGACATCGGCCACACCAGCCACGTCGTTATAGTCGGTCAGTAAAGGTTTTCCTTGCAAATCGGTCAGCACCTGCCGTGTAACCGTAGGTAACACTTCGCTTACATTCATGGCACAACGTAACCTTAATGAATTAATATACTTACGCCATTTCAACATATTTCCACCGAAAAGGATATCCTGTTGATTAAATGATGCCTGCTCTGTGGGAGAAAGTGTCAGGGTTGTCAGCACCGCATCGGCAGCTTTAAAATCACTGATAATCTTCGGATAGATATCCGCCTGGCCAAGGTATTGTGCTTTAACGCCATCAAGGCCACCCGCTGAACCGGTTTCTATGTAAGGAACCTTATCATACATATCAGTGGCTCTTTGGTATGCATAGCCTTTCAAAACATGCATTAAGGTGATATACAGGCTATCTAAATTGGTCCGCTTAGCCTGTGGAATATTGTTGTACTCACGTTGAGCCCAGAGTATTGGCGTAGCCCATTGTGTATTAACAAAATTGAAAACAGATTCGTTAAAACCACCTGTACCCCAGTCGTGTTCAACATCTGACAGCGTGTAGGAACTTCCTTCCGTGGTGGTGTTATAAATCTGAATGGCATTGGCCATAATCCTGTCTCCGCTTCTTACCTGGTGGTAAACAGAACCATAATCACCGCTAAGAAAGAATCCCTGGGTTAGCTGAGAAGTAAAGAATCCGGCAATAACGCTTACCCCGGACTTATCAGCCATATCTTTCGAATATCCATCCGGATTTTGATATAATTCTTCCAGTTTCTTCTTACACGCTACAGACGACACCAACAACGTAAGCAAGAAAAGAGATCTTAATTGTATATATTTCATCTTAGTTGTTTTTAGAATTTAGTTTTGATAGAAATACCGATTGAGCGCTGTGCGGGTAATGCGGTGGTTCCTATGGAACCCACGCCCCATCCAGTTCCATTCGTTGATTCAGGTGTTGTATTTGGTGCAGCTTTGTAGAGATAAGCCACATTGTTGGCAAAAACTGATAGTGTCAGGCCACTCATGCGAATCTTCTGCGCAATTTTTGGATTCAAAGTATAATCGATAGCTACATTACGCAGTGCCAGGTAATCACTTTTAAAGATCCTGTCTTCAGGGAAGAAGCCGTTTGAAAAATAAGAATCGTAATAATAGTTATCAGCAGAAACCACTTTGGTATTTGTTTTGCCATCCGTGCCAACGCCGTCCAATATCACACCGTCGTGAAAGGTGGGTCCATTAGGATTTGTACCTGCTACTTTCTTGGAATTAGCATCTAAATAATAAGCAACGCCACCATGTGCCTCATCTCTATATTTCAATGATTCATTTAACGCACCGGCAGCCATCATATACGTTTCTGACCCTGACAGGGTAGTAGCGCCAAACTGGTAGTCCAGGTTTGCAATAAGACGTAAGTTTTTGTAAGCAAAAGAAGTGAAAAATCCTCCTGTTACATCAGGAATTGTTTTGCCGATCAACTTTGCGGTGCTCTGATAGTCATAGGCAGATCCGGCAGCATTTACCACTCTTTTTCCATTGTTTGGATCACCTGGCTTGTCGTAAGTGTAGGTTGATTTAGTCTGGTAAAGCTGACCATATTCCTCACCAACTTTAGCTACCGCATTCACTGAGCCGAACCCAGTCCACAAGGTGAGAGATTGCAGGTCGCCATCCAGTTTTTCAACAACAGTTTTGCCGTGAGCAAACATCAGGTTTACATCCCACTCAAAATTTTTCGTTACAACAGGTTTTGTTTTAATAGCCAGTTCCCATCCCTGGTTCATCACATTACCAGCGTTCATACGAACATTTTTAACGCCCATTCCCGGTTTTGCAGCAACCGCCATAATCTGGTCATAGATATTGGATCTGTAATAAGAAAAGTCCACTCCAATTCTCCTGTTTTGGAGCAGGTAAGTTTCAAAACCTACTTCGAATTCACGCTTACGCTCTGGTTTCAGACTAGGGTTACCATTGGCATCCATTGGAGGAAGATCTGCTGGAGGCGTAAACAAATAGCCACTACCAACTTGAGAGACCGCATAGTTTACGTTACTGAAATAGCGTGGACCTGGACGGCCCACATCAGCCCATGACGCCCTTATTTTGGCGTAATCAAACACCGCGGGCAATTTCAGGCTTTCGCTTAAAATCCATGATGCACTTATACCAGGGTAGAAATAACTATTCTGTCCCGGAGGCAAAATAGATGACCAGTCTTGTCTGGCCTGGGCTTCTATATATACCTGATTTCTCCATGCCAGCTGTGCTGATCCCAATAAGCTGTATAATATATCCGTACCGTTTGTAAACTGGTAGGTTGGTTGCACGCCTAATGGCAAGTTAGTAAACGAGAAGAAGTTAGGAATACCAAGCATTCCCGGACCATATCCATTCACGGAGGCACCTTTTCCATCTGTGTAATTTTGTCTGATCACTCCACCAACAAAACCAGACAAATCAAAATCCTTATTTATTTTGGTATTGAAGTTCAGCATGCCCTGGCCATAGGTGTTTTTGAAGATATTCGTTACATCGCTGTACATGAAACCACTGTTCGGCCCTAACAACTGGGGATCCAGTAACTTACCCTTATATTCATTTCTCTCCGTGCTATAATCTATACCACCCATTAATGTGGCACTAAAGATATTGGTGAGTTTTATATCAGCAGATAAAGATTGGATATTATGCATTCTTGTGAAGATAGATTTATTCTGGAGCTGATCCCAAAGATAACCTACCACTCCTTTTCTACCGTTGGAGATTAAATTTCTCTGACTTGGGTTGGCAAAGTAATTATATCCATCAGGCGTTAGCATATGCGACTGTAACAAGCCGACATTGATATCTGCACTATAGGCTCCAATCTCCGCCGCCTGACCTTCACCATTCATGGTGCTCAGGTTGGCAGCATTCAGGTTTCTGGAAATAAAAAAGTTGCCGGTATATTTAAGGGTAATGTTATTGTTTAACTTATAAGACGAGTTAAGGCTAAAAGTATTCTTGGTATAATCAGAACCAGGTCTGATCGGGGTCATACTTAAATTAGTATAGGAGAAACGGATCTGTCCCTGATCATTTCCACCACTTAACGCCACATTAGTGCTGTTCTGATGCCCTGTTTGGTAGAGATCATTGTAGATATTTTTAGTCTGTGCCTCCCATGGTCTTTCTACTCCATCCCACCACAGCAGCTTCACACTGGGGTCGAATTTTGGTCCAAACGCTGCAGCACCAAAGCCATCTCCCAATGTAGTTGCCAATGCTCTTTTTCCATTCGCGTCAATATAATATCCGTCAGCGTCATTCCTCGAGTTGCTGGGGCTGGATCCTGTTCCATATTCGTTTTGTAATTTAGGAAGGAATGCTGCGCGGTCCCATGAAGTGGTGAAGGAAGCTGCTACTCCTAGTCCAGTTCCTCTTGCACCGCTTTTGGTGGTGATCAGCACAACACCATTAGCACCTTCACTACCGTATAGTACGGATGCTTTCGCTCCTTTCAAAATTTCCATAGAAGCAATGTCGTCGGGGTTGATATCGTTAATACCGGTTCCATTGTCACGATCAGTAGCACCGAAACCCATTTGCGTATTCTGATCGTGAATGGGCACACCATCTACCACAATCAATGGACGCGTTGATGAATTTTGATCAAAAGATACCGCATTACGAATATTGATTTTCATACCTGCAGAAGGACCGGCGGCTGTAGCTGCCACCTGCACACCAGGTGCGGCCCCATAGAGCGCCTGTAAAGCATTGGTAGGGGTACCGCTGACCATGATCCTGTCGGCGTCAATTTTGGACACCGCATAACCTAATGCTTTAGATTGTTTTTTGATACCCAGTGCCGTAACAACTACTTCTTCAGTAGTCCTAACACTAGCGGTGAGTGTTACCTGCATAGAAGAAGTAGCAGGTAATTCCTGGGTTACAAATCCAACATAAGAAATAATCAATTTTGCATCTGGTTTCACACGGAGGCTAAAACTTCCTCCTTTGCTGGTCGGCACCCAGTTGGACGTTCCTTTTTCGCCCACGGTAGCTCCTTCAAGACCGTTTCCTGTTGCGTCTTTGACAGTACCTAACACCGTCATCTTTTCCTGCCCATAGGCAAACATGCTTCCTATGCAAAAGAGCATAAAAAGTAGAAGACATCTCTTGGTTGACTTCATCGTTTTTAGTTTTTGATAATTGAATAGAACTGATTTTGGTATAGTATCATGAATGGAATTCGTCTATGTTGCTCGTCGTTTACATCTGCTGATTTCTATCCTGAATTATTGAACAAACCGCTCTGCTGATAATGCTGACGGCAGGTAGCGTTATTCTTTAGTGTATCCCGCTAAACTATTTTCCTGAGAAGCCCACCACTATTTACTTACAGACAGTAATAAGCTGGCATATGCCATGTTACACACATTGCATATGGTACTATATATACCACTTTGGCCAAATGACAAACGCTATTAAGTTTTGTTCAAGATTTCCGCATTATAGCCTGTAAAGCCATTCCCTATTCTTCCGCGCAGTCTCAATCTTTGCTCCTGATGATGGCTGAATTTATATGGGTACCATTTGGTGCGTTCAGTACTCATTCTTTTGGTTCATACATTTTTGCAAAAGCAGTAGCTACTGCGCTTATTAAAGCACAAAAACCAATGTTTTGTTGTCTTGTTTATTAAATCTAAATAAAGGTGTACTCCCGGGAAGGCATTACCTATTGCTCACCGATGCTACCTGATGATAGAAAGATTTTTAACGTGCATGTGTTTACGAATAACAAAGTGATTGATAAAAAAGTCCTGGTTACTTAGTGAAATTCTCGAATCTTAAAAGGAAATCTAATTTCTTCGATTGTTGCTGATCCTGATTGAAATTACAGTTTAGGAATTTAATTGTGTAGGTTGATATACGCTGGACGAAATATGCTAAACAGTCTTTGATTAAACGTTTTAGCAATCAATAAAATAAAAAAACGAATCGCTTTCCATTGCTCCTGCTGCCCTTTTCCTTCTTTTTCAAACCTATGTAAAGTTTTCAAGTCGAGCAATTTTTTTAACAACTTTTTTAGAAAAATGTTAAGATTGAGTTATTTTTCAGTAAAATAGAATCATTATCAGGATGACTATCGGCTAAAAGAGGGAAATTCAGTGGTGGTTCGGGGGATTAATAGGTCCTTAGTTTTTAATGTAACAAACAATCAATAATTTTTGACCTTGTATGATCCTTTAAACATAAAGATATGCGTCGCGGGAAAAAAGGATACTTTGAGCTACTTAACGAGGCATTAAAGAAATATCAATATGCCATAAATTTTCTTACGATTGTGATTGGTTTTAGCGGTTTAATTCTTACGTTTTCCCAGATTATATCCTCAAATATCGCCCTCAAACAAAGCATATACGCATTTCAAGGAGAACAATATCCTATATTATCATTTAAACTGTATGACAAAGACAATGGCTTATTTAAGGTAGAAAATATCATCCCTAGCGATATGCTGTTTCAATTTGCAAATGTTTATTGGCATCCACTTTTAAAAAATGAAGTAAGTAGTCCAAGAATTCGTATTCACAATAAAACGTGGTTTGTAACTCCCATGACTACATACTTATCTTATAAATATAACTTTGATTCATTGTTTAATAAGTATAACAAGACCGATTATCTAACGTGCGAAATGCCTGTAGCGCTGGGCATAAATTATGTGAAATATGGCGAGTCAAGATTGATATATGCTATTTATGATTTAGAGTTTACTGTTCAAAGAAATGTAGATGACAATTTTAAAAAATACAAAATTGAATCACTGGGCGTATACCTGCTGAGGTATTTGAAACCCGAGACAGATATAGATAAAGCACTACTTGAAAGTGACCTTATCAGTGTTGTTTCTGATCACTAATTAGAAGCAACAGAACCTATCATACTGTATCATTCGAGTATCATTACACATCAAGAAAACATTAGCTAAAGGCAAAGAAAGCATAACTATCAGCAAGCAAAACCCGCTACCATAGCACAGAAGGAAAGAAAAAGTTAATTAAAGGAAACGTGATTACTTCCCGATACAGAAACGGCCCGGAGATGTTATGTCGCCTGTTATTTCGCGGGTTTTAGGGGAAATAAAAATAGGATTGTGAATGATTAGTAACAAACTCATTCCCCGTTTCCCCAAAGCATTCATTAACTACATAAGACACGATTGTATATAAATATTAAATCATATCATTACTTATTAATAACTTTTATATTAAAAGCTATTGGGCCTCCATACGTAAAGCCAAGAGAAAATTTCACGCGCGTATTCGAGGTCAATTTAAATATCTCGTCAACTCCTGAGCTATGAAAAAATAGCTCGTCATTAAGTTTATCTCTTAATAACCAACCATGGTTATAATAAAAGTCCTTGACAACGCCAGTAAACTCTAGTTTTTCTCCATTTACCTCTACGAAATCATAAACACGATTTTTAATTGCCGGATCAATTGATAACTGCCATAATTTTTTAAACTTTCCACTGGCAGCCTCTTTATTACCAGAAAGATATAATGTCTTAGCATGTAGGTACTGCGCATAGTGCCTATTGTCATTATCAGTATAAGACCTATTTAAATGATGACTAATTAGATCATAATCGGTGGGTTTTGTCTTAATTAAGAATTCAGCATATAAAAGGTTTAGCTCCCTATCTCCTGGTAAGTTTTTAAGAGATTTTTCAATTATACGTCCTATTTTATCAAATTGTTTCGTCTCTCTCAATAATGCAACTAATCTTGATACAATAAACGGACTAGAAGGATTAACATCATGTGCTTTTTCCATCAACTCCAAAGCCGCTGGCTTATTATCAAATAATTGATTAAACTTAGCCTCGGCAGAAAGAATAAAGTCTTGATAAGGGTATATTTGTTTTGCTATAGCCAATCTCCGATCAAATTCTTTGATTGATCTTTCAACAGTGGCATCATCATTTCCCTCCAGAGCTAATTCAATATTATATAAATTACACTTCAGTATTGTATGAAACGGATGAGGAGAACTATTCCGAGAATTCTTTAAAAGCTCATCACAGATCTTTATAGCCTGTTGCAAATACTGCCTTTTTTCACCTATTAACCGAGCTTGTTCGGATCGTTTATATGCGAACTCAGCAAATGTATGCCGAATTTGAGGATCTAATCCATTTGCATAACTATCCGCCGCCTTAATCCATTTGTCTGCTACATCTAGCTCGTTGGTTTCCAAACCAAAAATAGCAATCTGTTGCAAAAGCTTTGAATTTCGA
>NZ_DATCVJ010000026.1:0-20225 GCF_036566945.1 Chitinophaga sp.
GGGTTGATCAGCTTGGCAACGGCGGCCCATCAGGCATGGTCTGCTACTATTTTCACTACTGCTTCTGATATGTTCCCTAAGCGTGCAGTTAGTTCCATAGTGGGTATTGGTGGTATGGCAGGTTCTATTGGTGGTACTTTGTTTCCGATTGTGATAGGTACTATGCTGAATCACTATAAATTGATTGGCAATATCGGTATTGGCTATAACATTCTTTTTTCCAGCTGCGCGGTGGCTTACCTCATCGCCTGGGGTGTGATGCATTTATTTGCACCTAAGATGGAAAGGGTACAGTTAGATTAATATTGTAACCTCACTATAAACAGAAAACGTCCGGGCAGATGTCCGGACGTTTGTTTTTATTCTTATGAGTATCAAAAATTATTCGCTAATATCTTACAGGGAAACGCCTCTCTTCCATGGAATAAAGTCGTCCTGATTCAGTTGTTCGGCTTTGGTATGTACTTCACCGCTGGCAGTTTTGATCACATACTCAAGAATTTCTTCTCCCATATCTGCAATGCTGTGTTCTCCGCTGATAATAGTACCGGTGTTGATGTCGATAATATCTTTCATACGGGTAGCCAGCCTGGTGTTGGTAGCCAGTTTTACAACGGGCGTAATAGGGTTACCGGTAGGGGTGCCCAAGCCTGTAGTAAACAGTACTACGTTGGCGCCGGAGCCTACTTCCGCGGAAGTAGATTCTACGTCGTTACCGGGAGTACATAACAGGTTTAATCCTGGTTTAGTAACATATTCAGTGTAGTCCAGTACATCTGTTACAGGAGAAGTACCGCCTTTTTTAGCTGCTCCGGCAGATTTGATCGCATCTGTAATGAGGCCATCTTTAATATTTCCGGGAGAAGGGTTCATATAAAATCCTGAACCAACAGATTGTGCCTGATTTTCATATGCGCGCATGATGCGGATGAATTTATCAGAGGTTTCTTCTGTCTGGCAACGGTTAATGAGTTCCTGTTCCACACCACAGAGTTCCGGAAATTCGGAGAGGATGGAAGTACCACCTAACGCCACCACGAGGTCGGACGTATGTCCTACTGCCGGGTTAGCGGAGATACCTGAGAAACCATCAGAACCGCCGCATTCCAGGCCGATCACCAGTTTGGAAAGTGGGCTGGGCTGACGGGTTTGTTTGTTGACCTCTACCAGTGCCAGGAAAGTATCTTTAATGGCGGCAGAGAGCATCGCAAATTCAGAAGCACTCTTCTGTTGTTCGTATACCAGTACCGGTTTGTTGAAATCCGGGTTGAGTTTCTTTAATGATTCCTGCAAAATGGATACCTGTGCATGCTGACAGCCGAGGCTCAGGATGGTAGCACCTGCCACGTTGGAGTGATGGATATAGCCGGCCAGTAAAGCACATAGTGCATCCGAGTCCTGGCGGGTACCACCGCAACCACCTTCATGGGTGAGGAACTTAATACCATCTATATTGGGGAATACTACATTTCGTTTACTCGTTTCCGTTAGGGCGCCTGCTTCGTAGTTTTTAATGGCCTCTAGGTTACCACTTTTATAAAGCGACACCAGGTCGGACACCTGTTCGTTGTACACTTCTGCCGGAGAGAAACCCAGTCCTTTTTCGAAGGCTGTTTTAATCACACTTACGTTCCTGTTTTCACAGAATACCAGTGGAATAACGAGCCAGTAGTTACGGGTACCTACTTGTCCATCTGTACGCTGGTAGCCCATAAAGGTGCGGTCTTTCCATTTGCTCACATCGGGCGCCTGCCATTCCAGGGAGCTGTCTTTTTCATGAAATGCATTCGCATCATGTATTACATTTTCCGTTGTAATACTTTCTCCCTGTAAAATGTTTTTGCTGGCTTTGCCTACCAGTACACCGTACATGGTAATAGGATCGCCTTCCCCGATACTGGAGATCAGGAATTTATGTTTCGCAGAAATATTTTGCTGAAGTTGAATGTTATGTCCGTTAAATGATATATCGGTTCCCGCTGGTATATCCTGTAGGGCTACCAGCACATTGTCGTCAGGATGAATTTGTAAATAAGCGTTCATAACAGCTAAAGTAGTAAATATGCGCTCGGGCTGATGATACTAAAATGTTAATCCATGATAACATTTTGACTATTTGGGAAAACAGCTGAAATCTCAGGTGGTAGCATGTTAGGAATGAATTATAAAATGTTAAACCACTATCAGGAGGTCAGTTTGAAGGCGATATCCCGCACTTTATCTTTTAAGAGTTGGGTAATGCAAACGTTTGTATTACTCAAATTATTTAATATTTTTGAATTTGATGGCGGTGTGACCTTCCCGGGAACTAACGTTTATCCGTTATGAAATTTGTATAAAGTGCTTATTATTAGTTGATTGTATGAAGATATCTACCTCATTCCATTGCGTAGAAGGAAATAGTGAACAAAAACTGGTTAGATAAAGGTATTCCTTTTTATTGAAGGCATTTAATGCAAACGTTTACATAAATTGTTACCAGGCAGAAAAACGAACCAGACCCGTCAGAGATATACTTCTCCCGGGGCTATGCCGGGGAGGGAGGGGAGATAACAGCAGACACATGGCCATGGGCCAATACAAAAACTGCAACAATGCCAGCTGACGAAACATCCATCCGATGGGAAATATTATCTAACATGGCTATTAGCCATGACATACATTTTTTATCTTACTAAAAAGTAATTGTCAAATGGACATTAAAAGTATACGCTGGATGATACTGCTTTTTTCAGGTATTGTCGCTGCAAGCAATTCCACGGCACAGGAACATAAAAAGGAAAGAAATTACCTGTATAATGAATACCAGCATGGTGGTGGCGAAGCTGCTTTCAGGGATCTGGCGCAGTGGCGACAAGACCGCTTAAAGTCCATCACAGTTAAAATGGCGGCATTACCGGCAGTTACAAAAGCTACGTTATTGAAAGAAGCAGATAAAGCCATGGCATTTAACTGGCCTTCTTTACCCGCTACTTTATACCTGGAATACCGTGATAATGGCAACCGGGTTAATTTTGAAAATGCACAATTTGAACGCCGTAAAGTATTAGCCGCCCTGGTAGCGGGAGAACTGGCGGGAGGCAACGGAAAATATATGCCGCAGATCGTAAACGGCTTGTGGCTGATACTGGAAGAAAGCACCTGGGTATTGCCTGCGCATATCGGCGCACAAAAGGCGGGTAGCGGCTTGCCTGATCCTGCGGAGCCAGTAGTGGATTTATTTGCCGGCGAAACTTCGGCTACGCTTAGCTGGGCCCAGTTTCTTCTGCATGATCAGCTGGATAAAATTTCACCCATGGTGAATAAACGGATTACTTATGAGCTGCAGCATCGTATTGTGGAGCCCTTCCTGCAACGCAACGACTTCTGGTGGATGGGCTGGTCCGGCCGTAGTGTGAATAATTGGAACATCTGGATCAATACCAATGTATTACAGACTGCCCTGTTAAGTATAAATGAGACGGATATACGAAATAAGGTGATCGAAAAGGCGATCCGCAGCGCAGATAACTTCGTAAACGGTTATCCGGAAGATGGGGGTTGTGATGAGGGACCCACTTACTGGGGCCATGCAGGTGGAAAGCTGATAGAGTTCATCACCTTATTGAACAATGCATCTGCGCACAAACTCAGCTGGAGCAACAATCAGCTGATTCATCAGATTGGCGCCTATATTTATAAAATGCATGTTGATAGCAGCAGGTTTGTAAATTTTGCAGATGCATCTGCCAGCACTATTCCTCCGCCTCATACGGTATATTTATACGGTACTGCCTTCCAGGATCCTTTACTGATCAACTTTGCAGCGTATTTATCCCGCCTCGATAATCCCGATAGCCTGAAAGTAAAAGCGCCTTCGCTGGCTTTCTTTATTTATAACCTGGAATGCAGGGATGCTTTACTGGCTACCAAACCAGCAGCACCTTATACGGCTGTAAACTGGTTGCCTGATTTGCAGGTAGTATCTATGCGCTCGCAGGCAGGTACTTCTAAAGGCCTGTTTTTTGCCGCTTTGGGCGGACATAATGCTGAGAGTCATAATCACAATGACGTGGGCAACTTTGTATTGTATATGGATGGCAAACCGGCATTGATTGATGTGGGCGTAGGTACCTATACCAAACAAACCTTCAGTGCAGATCGCTACAAATTATGGTTTATGCAATCGCAGTGGCATAATTGTCCCACGATCAATGGAGTGCAACAGCAAGATGGGCGACAGTTCCAGGCAAATGAGGTACGTTTTGGCAATAATAAGCTAAGCATGGACATCGCCGCTGCTTATCCGGCAGCAGCCATGGTACAATCCTGGAAGCGCACTTTCACTTTTGCTCCTGCTAAAACCTCGCTGCAATTAGACGAAGCCTGGCAGTTGAAAGAATGGAAGGAACCCTTTCTTTTGCACTTCATGACCAATTTACCGGCGGATACGAATACGGCAGGTAAAGTAATCTTACAAGGAAGCACCACTCACTTAACCATCACTTATGATCCCGCCCTGTTTGAAGTGATTTCAGAAAGACAGGAGGTCACCGATGGACGCTTATCACCGGTATGGGGAGATCATGTAACGCGGATCAGCCTGAAGGCGCGTAAACAGGCACTTAAAGGGCAGCATACAGTCAAGTTTGTAATGACCCGGTAAATCCGGACTGGATGGGAGTATTGCGCCATTTTTAAAATAAATGCTTGATTTTTGCAAACGTTTGCATTACTTTAGAGTTTTAGCCATCGCTGTGTGAGAAAAACAAGTAATTTAACTACATCAAAGTAATTCTACATTGGAACGCAGAAACTTTATCAAAATAGCGCCGCTGGCCGGTCTTGCAGGAGCAATGGCTCCGGGCAAAACACTGGCTGCTGCGGCGAATGAAGGAACAGTGAACAATGCCGCTACCGGGATACCGGGAATAAATGGAGGAACAGTGAACAATACCATCAGCGGAGAAACGGTGATCAACGCCACAGGTGCCGCATCGGAACCAGCGGAGGGAACAATAAACAAGGCCACATCAGTTATACCGGATCGGCAATATCATGTAAATTTATTGCAACGCATTTCCCGGCCGGTAGTGGAAAACATGAGCAAGGGTACCCTGAAACAAAACATGCCTTTGGAAAAAGGACCGGGCTATGGTCTGGCTGCAGAAAAGGTGACCTACCTGGAAGCCTTCGGACGTTGTATTTCAGGGTTGGCGCCCTGGCTGGCATTGCCGGATGATGCCACTGCAGAAGGAAAGCTGCGCAAACAAACGAGAGAACAGGTATTGCAGGGGATCGTGAACGGCGTAAATCCTGCTTCACCGGATTATCTGAACTTCCGGACAGAAGGACAACCGCTGGTGGATGCAGCCTATTTGTGTCAGACCTTTATGCGTGCCCCCGAAGCATTATGGGCGCCGCTGGACAATGCCACCAAAGCTAATGTGGTAAAAGAATTGAAAGAGTTAAGGCGCATTCGTCCTGCTTATAATAACTGGTTGTTATTTGCCGGTATGGTAGAAGCATTCCTGTTATCCATTGGTGAAGAATGGGAGCCACTGCGCACTATGGTGGCCACCAAAAAAATACAGGAATGGTACGCCGGCGATGGCTTTTACAGCGATGGACCGCAGTTTTCCCTGGATTATTATAACGGCTATGTTATACATCCGATGTTTACCGATATGCTGAAAGTACTGCTGGATAAGAAACAGGGAAGTAAGGCAGACTATGATCAGGCGATGAAACGGATGCAGCGATTTGCAGAACTGCAGGAGCGGATGATTGCACCGGATGGTACCTATCCTGCATTAGGCAGGTCTATGACTTATCGTACCGCCGCTTTTCAGCCACTGGTACAACTGGCGCTCCTGCATCAGTTGCCGGAAGGCGTGGCCCCGGCACAGGTACGTTGTGCGATGACGGCCATTATGAAAAAGATTTTTGACATGGAGGGGACCTTTGATAAACAGGGATGGCTGCAACTCGGTGTTTGCGGGCATCAGCCGGAAGTAGCAGATGTGTATACTTCTACCGGTAGCCTGTACATTTGTACCAACGGCTTCCTGGCGCTGGGATTACCTGCCACAGATCCTTTCTGGGCAGATCCTGCAGCAGAATGGACGGCACAGAAAGTATGGTCCGGCAAAACAATCAGGAAAGATTATCACGTTAATTATTAACAGCTTTTAGCCGTTAGCTTTTAGCTTTTAGACTAATGTTGTGTTAGTCTTCGCTGCATTTACTAAAAGCTAAAAGCTAAAAGCTAAAAGCTTCATCAAAACACGATAAAATTATATGAGCACCACGTTCGATTCAAGGTACGCCAGTAGTCCTGCTGAAGTAAAGCAAATGGATACCGCACAACTGAGACAAGCTTTTTTAATTACCAACATTTTTGAAGCAGATCAGATTACCTGGACGCATTCACATTATGACCGCTACCTCACCGGCGGTGCTATGCCTGTGAAAGGCCCGGTAACATTGGTCTCCATCGATCTCCTGAAAGCAAATTATTTCCTGGAAAGAAGAGAGCTGGGAATGATCAATGTGGGTGGAGAAGGAATAGTAGAAGTAGATGGAGAAAAATTTGAACTCGGCTACAAAGAAGCATTATACATTGGTAAGGGCAAACAGCAGGTAATATTTTCCAGCAAAAATGCACAAACACCCGCCAAATTTTACCTGAATTCCACACCGGCACATCATACCTACCCTACACGTAAAGTGTCTAAAAAAGAGGCAGATGTGGTGACGCTGGGTACATTGGAAACTTCCAATCATCGTACTATTAATAAGCTGTTAGTGAACAGTGTACTGGAAACCTGCCAGCTGCAGATGGGCATGACAGAGTTGCAACCAGCCAGTGTATGGAATACGATGCCGGCACATACGCACGACAGACGCATGGAAGTATATTTTTATTTTGAAGTACCGGAAGGACAGTCTGTATGCCACTTTATGGGACAGCCACAGGAAACCCGCCACGTATGGATGCAGAACGAACAGGCTATCATATCGCCGCCATGGTCTGTACACAGCGGCGCCGGTACCAGCAACTATACTTTTATCTGGGGTATGGCTGGCGAAAACCTGGACTATGGTGATATGGACCATTGCAAGATCACTGAATTACGTTAATGAACTGATAATAGCTGCTATCATGATGATGAAGAAAATTATCGCAGGAAGCTTGATGGGCTTGTCTTTCCTGTATGCCGGCTTACCAGCGCATGCTACCGGACCCGTTACGGAAAAGCATGCCGCTGCTTTTACAGATGACTTTACCGCACAAGTAGTAAGGGCACAAATGGAGAAGGTGGCTTCCTGGCAATGGAGGTACATTACCAATAAAGGCTGGAACCATGCACCTACCGACTGGACCAATGGTGCCATGTATGCCGGTATGGTATCGTTGACGCAAGTAACCAGTAATCCGTTTTTTATTGATCGCCTGGTACAGGTAGGAAAAGATAATAAGTGGAACACCGGACCTGATCGTTTTTTTGCGGATGAATACTGTGTGGGGCAGCTGTATTCACAATTATTTAGTGTGTACGGAGATACGTTGATGGTCGATAAATTCCGCAAACTGGCCGATAGTATTGTCGCCATGCCGCATACGGAGTCCCTCGAATGGAAGAATGGCATTCATCACCGCGAATGGGCCTGGTGTGATGCGTTGTTCATGGGACCTCCCGCGCTCGCCTATCTCTCTACTGCTACCCGTTATCCACGTTACCTGGAAACAGCAGATAAGTTATGGTGGAAAACTACCGACTACCTGTACAACAAGCAGGATAGCCTGTACTACCGCGATGGTAGTTACATCGGCAAAAAAGAAAAGAATGGTACCAATGTGTACTGGAGTCGTGGTAACGGCTGGGTAATGGGTGGACTGGTACGTATGCTGGATAATATGCCTGCCAACTATGCCGGCAAAAAGCGTTTCCTGGAGTTATATAAACAAATGGCTTACCGCATTGCCGCTTTGCAAACAGCGGATGGTACCTGGCATGCCAGCTTACTGGACCCTGATAACTATCCCGCAAAAGAAACGAGTGGTACCGGATTTTACGTATATGCGTTGATGTGGGGTATCAATAACGGCTTATTACCGGAGAAAGAATTTTTACCGGTTGTCCAGAAAGGCTGGCAGGCGCTCACCGGTTGCGTGCAGCCTAACGGTAAACTGGGTTTTGTACAGGAGATAGGTGCTGCCCCCGGAAAAGCTACAGCAGAGGATACTGAGGTATACGGCGTAGGTGCGTTCCTGTTAGCCGGATCAGAGCTGATTAAATATGACCTGCGCAAAAATGCTACCACTGCGGTAGTCATCTCCAATAACACAGGTGTAAGCAGGGAAGGCGACATCGTAGAAATTCCTTACGGAGATTTTATGAGCAAAGCCAGTAAGGCAGCCCAGAAAAGCTTTAAGGTAGTAGATGTGGTGAGTGGACAGGAAATCCCCTACCAGCTGCTTTATGAGGGTGGCAAAACTGCCCGGAAAATATTGTTGCAGGTAACATTACCTGCCGGCGCAAGCTTGCATGCGGCTATTGTGGAAGGTACGCCTGCGCCGGTAAAAGCAGGTGCTTATGGTCGTTATGTACCGGAACGTAAAGATGATTACGCCTGGGAAAATGATCGTATGGCTTACCGCATGTATGGCAAGAAACTGGAACAGACACCCCAGGAAATGGCCTATGGCATTGATGTATGGGCTAAGCGCACCACTGATATGGTGATTGATACCTGGTATAAACTGGATAACTACCATCATGATAACGGGCAGGGACTGGATTATTACAGTGTGGGTTTAACCCTTGGCGCTGGTGATACCGCTCCCTATGGAAAGGATACCATCTATTATCCCAAAAACTACCGTCAGTGGAAAACACTGGACAATGGACCATTGCGGACTACTTTTGCCTTGACTTATGATACCTGGCAGGCGGGTAATATAGCCGTTACCGTTACTAAAACTATTTCACTGGATGCTGGTTCTCAGCTGAATAAAATGCAGTTGCAGTATAGTTTTAAAGGCAATGCTTCTATTCCGGTAATGACAGGTATTGTAAAGCGTAAGGAACCTGGTACCGTATTGCTGGATGAAGAAACCGGTGTAATGGGTTACTGGGAGCCTACGCATGGCGCAGATGGAACGCTTGGTGTGGGCTGTGTATTTGCACGGGAAGTACCTGGTATGAAAACAGATAATGTACATTTGCTGAGCCCTGGTACTGCTGGTTCTCAACAGCCTTATGTATATTATTTCGGGGCTGCCTGGAACAAGGGAGGCCGCATCACTTCCGCTACGGAATGGTTTAATTACCTGGAAACATTTGCACAAAAGGTTAAACAGCCTTTACAGGTAACAATTCAATAATTTAGGATTTCCGGGTGTCAACATCCGGAAATCTTCCAATATTTATACAATGGATTTATTTCAATTAAAGGGTAAAACAGCCCTGGTAACAGGTTGCAAACGTGGTATTGGAAAAGGTATGGCTGTAGCGCTGGCAGCAGCAGGTGCAGACATTATCGGGGTTTCCGCTACCCTGGAACTCAGTGGCAGTGAAGTAGAGCAGGAAGTAAGGGCATTGGGCCGTAATTTTAAGGCGTACCAGTGTGATTTCTCGGACCGGACGGCCTTATATACATTTATTAAACAGCTGGAGCAGGAAGTACCGGTAGTAGATATCCTGATCAACAATGCCGGCACCATACTCCGCAAACCCGCTGCAGAGCACCCGGATGAGTACTGGGATGAGGTGATCAACATCAACCTGAATGCCCAATTTATCCTGACCCGCGAAATCGGAAAAGGAATGATTGCACGTGGAAGCGGAAAGGTTATCTTTACAGCATCTCTCCTCACCTTCCAGGGAGGTATTAATGTTCCGGGATATGCAGCCAGTAAAGGAGCAGTAGGTTCACTGGTAAAGGCATTTGCCAATGAATGGGCGTCCAAAGGAGTAAATGTGAATGCCATCGCGCCGGGATATATTGCGACCGATAATACCGCCGCACTCCGGGCAGATCAGCAACGAAGCAGCTCTATATTGGATCGTATTCCGGCGGGCCGCTGGGGACAACCGGAGGATTTTGCAGGACCTGCAATATTCCTGGCCTCTAAAGCGGCAGATTACGTACATGGTACTATCCTTACCGTGGATGGTGGCTGGATGGGAAGATAACAGAACATTTACAGCTAATAGTCGCTATACATGAGCAAGCAACGCACAGAAAAAACAATTGTGGACATTGCAGAAGAACTGAAACTTTCAGTATCTACTGTTTCACGCGCCCTGAACGATAATCCTAACATCAGCGCACGTACGAAAGATAAGGTGAAGAAGATGGCCCGTAAACTGGGGTATCGTCCGAATGCACTGGCGGCCGGTTTGCGGAATAATAAAAGCAAAACGATCGGGCTGATAGTGCCACGCATTTCCATGTTTTTTCCCGCGACCATCAGTACCATTATCCAAAACAAACTGCAGGAACACGGTTATAACCTGATCATTTGTCAATCAAATGATTCCTACGATCAGGAAGTAGCCCTCGTGAATACCCTGTATTCCGCACGGGTAGATGGTTTGGTAGTATCCACTACTTTATATACCACTGACTTTTCTCATTTCGATGTATTCAAGGATAACAATATTCCGCTGATATTTTTTGACCGCGTGCCCAAAGATTATAATGTAAAAGTGATCAAGGGAGATGACTACCTCGGCGGACATACTGCTACCACGCACCTGATAGAAAAAGGTTGTAAAGACATTGTACATATTTCCGGTCCGCTGACGAGCAATTTGTATGTGGAAAGAGTAGCCGGTTATAAAAATGCTTTGCAGGAACACAAACTGCCATTTAAAAAAACACGCATCTTTTATCATGAACTGACCCGTGAAAATGCATGGCAGACCTGTGAAAAAATTTTCGCACAAACACCTTATCCGGACGGGGTGTTTGCTTCCAATGATACCACCGCGATTACCATCATGGAGTATTGCCGTAAAATAAATGTGCGGGTACCGGAAGACCTGAAAATAGTCGGTTATTCCAATGATCCACGTACGGAAATAGTGACGCCGCCCGTTACCAGCGTAGACCAATATCCTGCCATGATGGGAGAACGGGTAGTGGCTGCTTTAATAGAATTGATCAACACCGCGCCTTCCAGTGTGCCAAGATATTCACAGGAGATAATACCTATTCAACTGATAGCACGCGAGTCTTCTGCCGGTACGGCAAAGAGCAGCGTAAAAAAGAAATGATCATTTTATAATCGCGTTATTTATGAGAAAGAACCTGTTCTTTACGGTAATGTTATTGCCGGTGATAGTTATGCAATCGTATGCACAATCCGGAAAAGCTGATAAAGCTTTATTGGTGAAAGCAGATGCAGCCCTGCAGTTTGCTGCCCGTCAATACAAATTGATGATGACACATGTGCCGGACAGCCTGTTACCACGTACTACCAATACCAAAGACGGCAGCCTGATGACTTCCAACTCCGGCTGGTGGACTTCCGGTTTTTATCCCGGCACCAACTGGTACCTGTTTGAATACACGAAAGATCCCGCCTTTAAAGCGGAAGCCCTGAAACGTATGGCATTGGTACAAAAGGAACAATTCAATACCCATACACATGATCTTGGTTTTATGATGTATTGCCCATTTGGCAACGCATGGCGCATTACCAAAGATCCTGCCTATAAAGCTATTTTGCTGACCAGCGCAAAGTCTTTGTCTACCCGCTTTAATCCTACCGTTGGTTGTATTAAATCCTGGGATCATGGCACCTGGAAATTCCCGGTGATCATTGACAATATGATGAACCTGGAGTTGCTGAACTGGGCTAGTCGCGAAACCGGTGATAAGCAGTTTGAGCAAATCGCCCGTACACATGCGAATACGACCATGAAGCATCATTTCCGTCCCGATTACAGTTCTTACCACGTAGTGGACTATGATCCGGCTAATGGGGCTGTATTGTCGCGTAAAACGCATCAGGGAGCAGCAGACAGCTCCGCCTGGTCACGTGGGCAGGCATGGGGACTGTATGGCTATACCGTGATGTATCGCGATACAAAGGATAAAGCGTACCTGGAGCAGGCCCGTCATATTGCGGAATATATCCTTAACAATCCAACCATGCCGGCAGACCTGGTACCTTACTGGGACTACAATGCGCCGGGCATTCCCGGTGCATTGCGGGATGTATCTGCTGCGGCAGTAGCAGCATCTGCACTGCTGGAACTGAGTCGCTATACCAATAAAACGGAAGGCAAACGTTACTGGCATGCAGCAGAAACCATGCTGACGAGTTTATGCAGCCCGGCTTACCTGGCGAAGGAAGGAGAAAACAATGATTTTATATTAATGCATAGTGTTGGATCTTTACCACATCATTCAGAAGTGGACGTACCGTTGACCTATGCTGATTACTATTTTGTAGAAGCATTGCTGCGGTACAAACAGTGGGCTAAGTAAGATATTAAATGTGTTTCCATGGACAGACGATTTTTTATTAAAGCCATCCCCATGGCGGGGGTGGCAGGTACCCTCGGTACTGATAAGGGAATGCTGAAGGCAATGGCTGCGGAGAAACCTGCGCCAGACGACAGAACTTATAATGTAGACTTGCTGATTCGTATATGCAAGCCCGTTATTAGTCGTTTGAGTGAAGGAAAACTGACGGCTTCCATGCCAACGGAAGTAGCACCTAACTACGCCAAACCAGTGACTAAAGTCACCTACCTGGAAGCATTTGGCCGCACATTGGCCGGACTGGCTCCCTGGCTGGAACTGGGACCAGACAATACTGTTGAAGGCAGCAAGCGCATAGAAATGCTGACAATGACCCGCAAGGCCATTGCCATGGCAGTGGACCCGGCTTCTCCGGATTACATGAATTTCACCGGGAAGTTTGATTCACAACCATTGGTGGATGGCGCTTTTCTGGCGCATGGACTGATCCGCGCGCCCAAAGAGCTGTGGGGAAAACTAACGCCAACTACACAACAACAGGTAATAGATGGGTTGATCAGCTTACGCAGTATCAAAGCATTTACCAATAACTGGGTATTGTTTTCTGCCATCATTGAAGCGATGCTGCTGAAGTTTGGCGCTGCCTGGGATCGGAAGCCAATAGATCTCGCAGTGCAGAAAATAATGGACTGGTATAAGGGAGATAGTATGTATGGCGATGGTGCACATTTCCATTATGATTACTACAACTCTTTTGTTATACAACCTATGCTGGTGGATGTGTTGAAAGTGATGGTGGAGAAGGGGGAAGGAGAGAAGGAAAACTACGAGCTGGCATTGAAACGTATGCAACGCTATAGCGCCATCCTGGAAAGACAAGTGTCTCCGGAAGGTACGTTTCCGGTAGTAGGTCGTTCTATACCTTACCGCAACGCTGCATTTCAGGCACTGGCACAAACTGCACTGGAGCATAAATTGCCGGAAGAAATTTCACCGGAGCAGGTGCGGTGTGCACTAACGGCAGTGAATAAACGAATTTTTGAAGCACCGGGTACTTTCGATAAACAAGGTTGGTTACAAATAGGTTTTTGTGGGCATCAGCCGGAAATTGCCGATGTGTATACTTCCACGGGTAGTCTGTATTTATGCACTACCGGTTTTCTCGCACTGGGCTTACCGGCGCAAGATCCATTCTGGTCGGGTGCTGCGCAGCCATGGACGGCTAAGAAAGCCTGGTCCGGAGCCATGGTGAAGAAAGATCATTCGATAGATTACTAATGCAACATTTCTTTCGCCGTTAGGATACCTGGCTCGGCGATGATTGTTTTTAATACAGCGGGAGAAGATATATAATTAAATATATTTTCTGCCGCTGTTTTGTATGCGGGATAGCCGTATTGAGATAATGCCTGCAGTACCTTGCAGGCATCTATATTTTCAGTAAGTACATTGTCCGGTGGCAGGTATTTATTATTGTTACTGAAGCTATAAAGCGCCTTATTTTTTCCGGTGAAATGTGCCAGCATATAATCGGCAGTGGCGGTAGCGGCGTGGAGCCCAGTGGTATCATTGCTTAGCTGATAATAATGCAGCCATGCCTGGCAAAGATATAGCTGATCCGCCAATGCTATACTGCTGTTGAAAGCCCGGTCGTGTACATATCCACCATCGGGTTGTTTGAATTTTTGATGGATGACCTGCAATATATTTCGGGCGTTGCTGAGGTAAGTTGTTTCTTTTGTAGCAGTGTACATGTATAGGAATGCATCTGCCAGCTGCGCATTTTCTTTGGCATAACAGGTACTGTCTATTCGTGGAATGCCTTGTTTATAGCGGTCTTCAGAGGATAAGGCAAAGTAGTTGCCTGCATGTTCTCCCGCTTTTAGATCAGCATCCTGAGAGTTGTAGTAGAGTTGTTCGTCGCTGTGCAGGAAGGTATTCAGATAACCAATGATTTTTTCTGCATGTTGCAATGCGCTGCTGTCTTTGGTGGCAGCGTAGCAGGCTGCATATATTTTTATGTATCTCGCCTGTATGCTCAGTATTTTTTCAAAGTGTGGATGTTGCCAATCGCCATTGGTAGAGTACTGATATACACCACCCCAGGCAGGATCGTTGATGCCATAGGAGCCATGGATAGTGAGCGGCAGCCATTTTTTTAATACCGGATCTGTGTTGCAATGTCGCAGCGCGTATTCAATACCATCGTATTCGAGAAAGTGTTGTTGCATATCGTAGCCACCATCCATCATGTCGAGATATTCGACAAAATTGTTTCGTACAAATGCCGCCGTAGTGGCAGACCATTTACCGGGTGCGATGGTGTTAACGACTGCTTTTTTTTGTGGTGCTATATAACGGTAACCATTATACGTTTTTTGTAGCATTGGAAGGAAATCAGAGGGAGAGAAATAGCCGGCTTGTTTCAGCAGTTCTCTGCCATCTTCATGAAATATAATAGTGGCGGGCCAGCCATAATCTTTGTATTTCGCGTAAAGGTCCGGGCGCTTGTCCTGGTTGGCTTTTATGCAAATATAGTTTTGGGAGAGATAGCTGATTACCGCAGGATTTTCATAGGTAGAATCATCCATGACATGGCACCAGTGACACCAGCTGGCGCCCAGATCCAGCAATACAGGTTTATGTTGCTGACTGGCGAGATCAAAGGCATGCTGATTAAATTCCTGCCACTGAATGGATTGGCTACTGGCCGTATTCATGGTGCAGCAGCCCAGGATGATAATGATATACCTGTTAAACACTGGATCGTTTTACAAGCATATACGGGGTTAGGGGATGATTGGTTTAGGGAAGAATATTCATTTCCCTTTATCGCCGGTTTTATCCGGAAACAGCGTTACCGGTTTTTTCCCATCTTCGGTCAGCCATTTTTCATATACCAGTCTTACTGGTTCATAATTTTCCGACGCCAAAAACTGTTGCATACGAACATTGTTGGCCAATGTATATCTCACCATTCTACGTATTCCTTTCGCTATGTAGATGCTTTCCAATGCTTCGTTCATCTGTTTGTAAATACCCTGGCGCCGGAATGTTGCAGCTACATAGCCGTCAGATACGTAGAGGGTATCGCCGGTATAGTCTTCAATGCGGCTTTCATCGGCTTCTTCGAGATAAGCAAAGATGAAGCCTGCCGGGGTATCATCCACATAAGCCAGTAAACAAGTGCCATCGCAGGTTTCCTGCGTTTCAATCACATGCTGCATGTAGTCGGCAGCGATATTGTCCCAGCTGGCGGTTTTCAGAAAAAATTCTTTTTCAGAGATGTGCAACTGTTCCATCATGTCGCTGATAAGCGCATAGTGGTCACGGATTCGTATAGGCCTAATTGTTATCATGAACGAAGTTGTTAAGGCGATAGTGCTGTGCAATGATTTTTTCTGTAGTTGCTTAAACAGGTATCACATCTCCCTAAAGTAAACCGTATATCCATAGCCGTTATAACATGGGCCTATGTTGCACTGCCCATGTGGTGCTTTTAGTCAGGTTTCACCGGGCTGCCCGTCCAGTTGGTGCCGGACTGCAGTTTTTCTCCCTTCATTACGAGCGACAATGGCGCGATGTTGACATCATCACCAATTTCACTATCATATAAAATGATGGACCTGGCGCCAATACTACTTCTCTTCCCTATTTTGATAGCGCCTACTTTCATGACACGGTCCTCAAACAGGTGTGTTTGTGGACCACTGTCTTCATTCAATACGCTATCGTTGCCTATTTCCACCATATCAAATTCGGTGATATCTGCGGTGTTCAGTACTACGCGGCGGCCTGTTTTTACGCCGAGCAGGCGGAGTACTATGGGCAGCCAGGGCGTACCTTTCAGGTATTCCAGCAGGAATGGAATAGAAAGCGCTTCGTAAGTGGAAGTGATCATTTCACTGCGCCATACTTTCGAGGTCCACATGGGGCTTTGCAGCGGCTTGTAAATACCTACGAGTATCCATTTGAGGATAATGGTAAAGGCGAATGCGGGCAGGCCCAAAAAGAACAGGTAATAGAATGGGAACTGCAGGAGAATCATCCACCAGGGTTTGTCGGTTACCAGGTCATGCGCGTAGGCGATGAACAGGATACTGCAACAAATCACCACCGTTTCGGGAATGAGGATGCGTATAAACTCCACGGTGGCTCTGGCCAGTTTGCGTTGAGGCGAAGGGTGTGTGGTGAGTTCGGGCGGAAAGAAATGACTTTCCTGGCGGCGTGGCAGCGCAATGGCAGGCGATCCAAACCAATCGCGTGCGTTGCTGTTGGCCAGTTGTTCTTTTGATGGCGGTGTGGACAACACACCTATGAGCATGTTGCCGGGCAGTTCATAACCCTGCGGTATCAGGGCACTGTTGCCTACAAAGCTGGTATCGTGAATAATTGTTTTTTCCAGGATCAGTTGTTGCCCGCGTACATCCGATTCACCGAGTGTTACGGCATCGGCAATAAAGGCGCCATCGCCTATTTCCAGTAGGGGATGGGTCACGCTGCTGGCGGTAGATACTTCTGTGTTCTTACCAATTTTAGCGCCCAGTGCACGGAACAGGGAAGAAATATATACCGTAGCAAAAATGGGATGTATGACAATCAGGGATAAAGACATCAGCTGATCGGCGAACCATTTACGGGCATAAAAAGCGCTGTAAATAGGATAGGTACCGGGTTTGATGCCCCATTGCAATAAACGGGTCAGCAATACTGTTTGGGCAGTAAATAAAATAATATAGGTCAGCGCCAGTGCGGGCGTAATCACCATATAGTTAAAGTTATAATCCGGCGCTGCATTATCCATTTGGTTCAGGGTAATGATGGTAGGCAGTAGCGGTAACAATACGGTGAAAGGAAATACCAGCAGGAATAAAGAAAAGATCACGCTGTATTTTGTGCGGGTAGCTTTAGACACGTAGAGTGGCTGTGGCAGTTCGCTGATACTTTTGGTGACTTTTAATTCTGCCGGACTGCCTTGCCATACTTCGCCTGTTTTAACGGTGGTGTTGGCGGCGAGGAAACTGAGGTCCTGTAATTCGCTCCAGGGTTCCATGACGGTGTCGCCACCAATAATGGCGCTACTGCCAATGTAGGCATGATCGCCCAGGTGAACGGTACGTAACTTCAGCAGGCCATCTTCCACAAAGGCGTTGTTGATCACTGCCTGGGAGCTGATGCTTACATCGCTGCCAATGGTGACCAGGTCTTCCGCGCCAATGGTAACGGCGCCCAGTTGTGCATCCGGCGCTATTTTTACACCCAGCATCCGGAGATAGGCGGGATATAAAGGGGTACCATTCAGGAACTGGGAAGGCATGAGGCGCTGGACTGTTTTTACCAGCCACCAACGGAAATAGTAGGTGCCCCATACCGGGTAATCGCCGGCTTTCATTTTACCGATCACCAGCCATTTGGTGCTGATGATTAATGCGGAGAATATTGGTGGCAGCAGGCAGAACATGATCAGCGCCGTGAGGATAGCATATCCCAGATGGCTGGTGTCCTGTTCTACATAATAATAACCGAGGTAAGGAAGGAATATCTGCATGGCAAATAACCCGAAGATGACCAGTATGGCCACTGTTTGTGCTATCCAGCAGGACAGGTGTCGCCACCAGGGAACTTTATTGAAAACGCGGTTTTGTTGTTTACCTGCCTGTGGTTGGGCGGCCCACACATTTACCAGTTCCTGTAATGGGCGGTGTATATAAATATCTTTGAGAGATGCCTGTGGCACATTGGCTTCCCGGCGCAGTCGTGATACTACGGCAGCAGCTAACAGGGAATGTCCTCCCAGGTCGGTAAAGAAATCCTGTTGCAGGTCAATGTTGCGGTCAGGAAATACTTTAGCGAGAATGATTTTTATTTTGTCTTCCAGCGGCGCATCCGGATCGATGGCTTCATGTGTGGTGACTTGTGTAAAGGCAGCTGGTAGGGGCAGTGCTTTGCGGTTTATTTTTCCGCTGGGCAGGCGGGGCATATCGTCCAATACCTGGATGATACCTGGCACCATATAAGGAGGCAATACTTTGGCGAGTTTAGCCCTGAGCTGTGATTCGTCAAAAGGTTGGTCATCTTCCTTTACTATATATCCTACCAGTTGATCCTGGTCATTACCATCTTTTTTAACGGCTACCGCGGCGGCTATTACGCCTTCCATGCTATGGAGCTGGTTTTCTATTTCTCCCAGTTCTATGCGATAGCCACGTAATTTTATCTGATCATCGAGGCGTCCCTGGAAATCGATGCTGCCATCGGGTAAGATGATGGCGGCATCGCCGGTGCGGTATAAGCGGGTGCCTGGCAGTTCGCTCATCGACGCTGGTTTATCCACAAATTTTTCGCGGGTAAGTTCGGGGCGGTCTATATAACCGGCGCCAACGCCGGGGCCGGAGATTACCAGTTCACCGCGTTCGCCTACGGGTAATATATCCAGCTTTTCATCTACCACCGCCATGTTATAATTCGGTAATGGCTGGCCGATGGTAATATAATCGCCGGGCTTCAGTGCGGCAAAAGTGGCGCTTACGGTTGTTTCCGTAGGGCCGTAGCTGTTATAAAAATGACGGGGAGGCGCTGCCCAGCGGGCGAGCACCTGTGGTGTACAGGCTTCTCCACCGGCATTGATCAGGCGGAGGGTAGGGATGTTATCATCCATAATGGCCAGCAGGCTGGGTACAGCATGCAATACCGTAATTTTTTCACGGTGCAGTACATCTCCCAGTTCATCGATGGCTTTGGCAGTGGTGGCATCGGCTACCCAGAGGGTGGCGCCGGCGAAGTAACTCAGCCAGGTTTCTTCGCACCACATATCAAAGGATACCGAGAAGCCCTGGTATACCTTGTCGGTGTTGCGTATATTTAAAACGGTTTGTTCTGCCCTGATCAGGTGACATATCTGCTGGTGGCTGATAGGAATACCTTTGGGTTTACCGGTGCTACCGGAAGTGTATAGTACGTAGGCGAAGTTTTCAGGTTGAGGACCGGCGCTGAGCTGGAATGTTTCGGTACTATCGGGTACCGGTGGTACAGTTAAAACGGCGGCATCGAGTTGCAGGGGTACTTCGCTGAAACAGGCGGCAGCCTTTACTTCTGTGAGCACACCTTCTACACGTTCCGCAGGCATTTCCCGGTCCAGTGGCACATACGCTGCTCCGGCCTTGATGATACCCAGTATGGCTGCATGCAGTTCAAGTCCACGTGGCCACCATATGCCTACCACACTACCCGGGCCTATACCCCTGGCCTGAAGAGAAGCGGCTACCGCATCACTCCAGTGATCCAGTTGTTTATAAGTAAGTGTTTGTTGTTGAAATATCAGTGCGGTATGGTGTGCATGCGCCTGCACAGTTTGGGTGAATATATCTGCCAGGGTTTCATGGTGGAGCAAATCTGGCTGCTGGGGCCCCTTAACTATACTATAAACATTCATAAGTCGCGTTCCCGTAGGTTCTTGGTATTTGGTAATTACAAAGTTACTGGTAAGAATCGGAGTAGCGGCTTATAATACCATTAAAAATAATAGGTTGTTTGGGAAAATTGGTGTATAATCTGAGAAGATGCTATTCATTTTTAATGGGGTAAATGTATACTTTTCGTGCACCAATAATACATGGCGGATAGCATATTTACCACGGATGAGATGAAGCATTGCCTGCACATGATGGCAGTGGCGGGTTGCGAGCAATCTTATCGCCGCCTGTTTCGATGGTTTTATGCCCCCTTGCAGCAGTTTGCTTTTT
>NZ_DATCVJ010000027.1:0-3327 GCF_036566945.1 Chitinophaga sp.
AGATGAGGGGAGATAAAAGCGGTTCACCACTTCTATCTCCCCTCATCTTTTAAAATCAAAAAAAACAAAATCCGGTAAATCATCTGAATCAGTATAATCCTGAATAAAGACAAAGGCCGAAGGCCTTCCCCTCCGCTATTATTTTTTAAAGCGCCTTATAATAATAGTAAGAATTAATATCCTTTATGAACCCTTCTTTTTCATAAAGGGCTTGTGCCCTCGTATTGGCAACATAGGTTTGCAACATCAGCCACGCAGCATCCGTTTTTTTACCATGTGCGGCTGCCGCATCTACCAGCGCTTTACCCGCTCCTTTACCACGATGTGCCTCCAGCACATACAGGTCGTTCAATAACCAACCTCTTTTCATCCCAAGAGAAGTGAAAATGGGATAAAGTTGCGTAAAACCAACTATTTCATCTCCCTCCAATACCACAAATATCTCACTGTCATGTTTGGCAATTCTATCAGTAATAAAGGCGAGTGCTCCCTTGAAATCAGGCGCCTGATCATAGTAACTGCGATACGCATCAAACAATACCGCCACTTCGTTAAGGTGTAATTCCGTTGCCTGAATAACTTCCATAAGATCATATTTTTTGAATGCACACTCAATTTACGCATTTCCCTAACAAAAGAAAAAGATGCCCGGTCCGGTAAAAACCGGGATGAACATCTGACTACTTCTACCTTAAAAAATTATAGCTATTACTATTTTACCGTCGTGGCAAGACTTTTCTTATTCTTATTGATGGCATTATTTACCAGGTATACACCACCGATCGTGATCAGTGAACAAATGCCCGTTAACCAGGTCAATTGCTCATGTAAAATCAACCAACCCAGCAACA
Organism: Chitinophaga sp.; assembly: GCF_036566945.1. Taxonomy (GTDB): domain Bacteria; phylum Bacteroidota; class Bacteroidia; order Chitinophagales; family Chitinophagaceae; genus Chitinophaga. The sequence continues at coordinate 852 of NZ_DATCVJ010000027.1, forward strand.
CCGCTACTACCGGATTAATGTAGGCATAAATAGATACCTGTGCCGGCGGCAGATTGTTCAGTGCAAATACATAGGCAGAATAGGAAAACACCGATCCTACCAACACCAGGTACAGCAAGCTTTCCCACAACTCGGTGGTAAAAGTACTCACCTCCACATGTGCCCCCAGGAAACAGGTAGCTACCACCAACATGATAATGCCACTGAAAAACATCTGAAAGCCTGCCCCATATAAATAATTTACACCCAGCGCCCATTTCGCAGTCAGCACAGACCCCAATGCCCAGAAGATGCAGGAGCCAAAGGCGATGAGGATACCAAACTGGAAATCCGGGTTCATGAGACTTGACAAATAATTATAGAAGATGCCTGCCACCCCGCCAAACCCCAGGATCATGCCGATAATCAGCTGTAAGCTAAGCCGGGTACGCTGTACCAGGAAATAGCTGGCAATGGTAATCCAGATGGGTATGGTGGCTGCAATGATGGCGCCCAATCCGCTGGGAATATATTTCATGGCCCAGGTGAGCAAACCGTTGCCACCACAAAGCATGAGCGTACCTATGATAAATAACTTCGACAACACCATTTTCTCCGGCAACTTATATCCCCTGAGTAAAAAGAAGGCCGTAATTAAAAATCCGGCTACTGCCTGTCTTATGCCCGCCAACATCACACCATGCATGTGTCGCACTCCCACACTGGAAGCCAGGTAGGTGGTTCCCCAGAAAATACTTACAATGGCAAGCGCGATGTAAGCATTTTTATTTTGTTTACGCATAAGTATATTTATTCACTATCTTTTCTGCCAACACTTTCATGGCATCATACACCATGGTTACATCATTCCCGCTGGTGCGCCAGTTCACCAACGCTGCGCGAATGGCTTGCCTCCCACCATATACCGTAGCCGTCATACAAACCAGCCCGGATGCATTCAGTATTTCCAGGTATTCATTCACCGCGGCTGCTTCTTCGGCTGCTGCTACATTCAGGGTAAAACAAACTACACAGAGCCTTACGGGCGACAACAACACAAAATTCGGATTGGCATCGAGCAAACTACCCAGCTGTTTCGCCAGCGCAATATTATTTTCCACCAGCCAGCGATAACCTTCTTTGCCATAGGCCATCAGAGAAAACCAGGCGGGCAAAGCACGCTGCCGCCGCGAGTTTTCAGGAATATGATTAATAAAATTGAATTGCGCCGAAGGATCGCCGAGATAAGCAGCTCCGGCATTTTGAAATACGGCCGTTTGCAACTGCGGATGCCTGCAAAAAATCATGGCTGCATCATAAGGCACATTCAACCACTTATGGGCATCAATGGTGATACTATCCGCCTGCTCCCATCCGTTCAATAAATGTTTCCATTGATCGCTGCAAGCCGCAAACCCACCAAACGCCGCATCTACATGCAACCAGAAGCCATATTCATCACGCAGTTTCACCAACGCCGCGATATCGTCAAAGTCAACGGTATTCACAGTGCCTGCATTGGCTACATAAATAAAAGGACCTTTGTTTTCCTGCAGATATTTTTTTAATGCCAGAATGTCTACACATTCCCGACCCTCAGGTACGGCTATACGTACCAGGTTGTTTCTACCCAAACCCACCATAGACATCGCTTTGCTGACACTGGAATGCGGTGTGCCGGATAATACTTTCAGTCCCGGTAATGCGCTCATCCCTTCTGCGGCAATGTCTACGCCCAGCTGCTGTCCCAGCCATTGCCGGCCCACTGCCAAACCGGTAAAATTAGACATCGTGGCGCCGGTAACAAAGCAGCCCAGAAAAGGGGCCGGCAAACCAAATAATTCTTTCAGTAAAGCAATGGTTTCCGTTTCTATATAAAAAGAGACAGAACTCTTATCAGAAGAATTCAAATCTATGGCAGACGTAAGCCAGTCGCCCATCAGCGAAGCCGGTGTAACACCTCCCGTTACAAAGCCCCAGTAGCGTGGCCCTGCGGCTGCAGTGATACCATCACCATACCGTTGCCGGAACATTTCCAACGCAGCATTTCCACCCACACCCGCATCAGGCATCGCAATACGACTATTGATGACAACCTGCTTGTCGGCTGCCAGCTCATCTATGGAGGACAAAAATCTGCTGCTAAAATCTTTGGTTAACTGTAATAGCTGATCCATGTGCTTTAGATCATCCTGCAATTTCAAATCCATGGTTACGCGATGTTAATAGGTGATCGGCTGTAATTCAGGAACAAAATTGAGATAATTATTGATGCCAAAACAGATGCAGTTTTGTAAATTTCGGGGATATCAGATGCGAGTTTTTGTCTTTGTTCAGGATTATACTGATTTTGATGATTTACAAGATTTTATTTTTTTGGATTTAAAAGATTTTGGGAGATGATAGCAAAAATATCCACTATCATCTCCCAAAATCTTTTAAATCCAAAAATCGAAAAGTAAAAATCTTGTAAATCATCAAAATCAGTATAATCCTG
>NZ_DATCVJ010000028.1:0-9632 GCF_036566945.1 Chitinophaga sp.
AATTTTACCTTTTTCTATCATCACCACCCCAGTGGTAATGGGAGAAGCTCCAGGAGCAGTATACACGGTGGCCCCCACCAATGCCAGTCCCTGATCAGCAGGAGATTGCGCATAAAAAGTCAGGGGAAGTATGATCAATAAAACAAGCAATAATGTTTTCATCAGGTAATATTAAGAAAAGGGTCGATGTTAAAATTAGCAGAACTAATGTACGAATTGTGGAGGTAGGAATGCGGGCGCTGTGATGGTTTTCTCCCTATATGTTATAGAATAGGGGAAACCTGGTTTGAAAACTCAAACCATTACCGCATAGGGCGACCACATTTGATATTTGCAAATGTCAAATAATTGAAAGCGGCGAGGAGTAACGACGACTATTTTTTATCGTCTTCATCCGGGTCTTCTGTTTCTTCCAGTTTATCCTTATCACTTCCACGGCGTAGTTTGATGACAGGATTGTTCTGGGTACCGGTTACATTAAAAGGAATACCAAATATGCCGAACGGTGGTAAGCCCAAACGGCCTTTGAGGTTAAGCTTGCCATCGAGACTCACCTGTCCTTCGAAACGCGGACGGAAGCCGGCGATGCGCATTTTCGTTCTGTTGATGGTGATGATATTGTTGTTGATACTTGTTTTGATATCCACCTGGGAAAGATCCGGATCTTTAATATCTCCCTTACCGGTACTGCTGCTAACAGCGTTCATCAGCTTAAAGCCTTTTAATTTTATTTTCTTCACCGATAGCACACCACCACCTTTCAGAGAGGGATACACGGGATTCATGTTTTCATCCAGCTTGCCACTCAGGTTGTAGTCCAGTCCAACGATGCCGCTGGCATAAGATGCAGAAGAGGCGATGTCATGAAAGATCTTTATTTCGTTGTAGGCTCTTTTGATATCAAATTCTTTGGCGTTGATATGATAGTCAAACATGGCCCTTTTAGGCTGCAGACTCACATAGGTGGCATCCATTTCCACCGGGGCGCCGATGATGATAAAGCCGGTCTGGTTTAATTTAAGTTTGCTGCTATCGATCACCAGTTGACCGTGGAAACTGTTGATGTCTATTCCTTTGAACTGGATTTTATCGGCAGTGGCATTGAGGGTAAGAGAAAGATTGGCCGGTATGATCACCACGCCGGAAGGGCCTGTTGCTCTGCTTTGGCTGGGATCAGGTGTTTTTTGGACGCCGTTTACCATCATCTCATCTACCAGTATATACCCACTTTTCAGGTCAAAGGAACCGCGCAGCGGCTGGTCTTTAGTAGTAGCGTAACCAATTACATTGGTGAGGTATCCGTTCAGGTTAATCAGCGATTTTCCATAGCTGGCATTAAACTGATCAAACCACATTTTGTCCTGGTCAAAACGGAAAACACCGTTGTTGATTAAGAAGGGCAGTGGCAGTAAATCGGAGGTCAGCGCAATGTTTTTGATGATTAAGGTGCCTTTGTTATTCAGTTTATTATACCTTCCGGCGGTAGCGTCACTCTGGGTACCGCTCAACAGCAGGTTGGTTTTTATAAAACCTTTAACGTCATATCCTTTGATGGCAAATACCTGGTAGATGCGCCCCAGGTCTATGACGCCGTTGGAGGTGACATTATACCGGAGGTTATCAAAGTTATTCAGGTCGGCCTTCAATACGAAGGGTTGTCCTTCAAATTCGAAGGACACGGGCTTCAGGTCTACGTTCAGTGAACGCATGGTCCCGGTGGTATTGGTAACGGTGGCGTCTATATTAATTTTCTCCAGCGGGTGGGGATAATATTTCGTTTGTACGGCCCCGTTATTCATGGTGAGTTTGGCGGTGGTTACCGGAAACAGTCGTTTGGCTGGGAGGTATGTTCCTTTCGTTACCACATTTATCGCGAGGTCGCCGGTCATATCCAGGCTATCGATCGGGTATACTTTTTTAAGATCGCTCATGTGCAGCACCGATTCCAGCTTCGCATCAATGAGTGGTTCCTGCGCATTGGTGAGCCGCAGGTATCCCCTGATGTAGTTGCTGAGCATATTGGCATTGATATCGGTGATGTTGAAGTACGTGTGGCTATAGTTGCCGTCCGGGCAGGAAGCGGTGGCATTAAAAGCGATATCCTTTACTGCTTCAGGCAGGGAGGCAAACTTAAAATAACCGTTTCTCAGGGTGGCGTCAAAATTAAACACCGGTATGCTGCTGATGATGGTATCAGGGCGATGCTGCAATCCTTTATATACCACGCTTTTCGCGTATTGTCCATCTGCCTGCAGATGTGCCTTCAGCCTTCCTTTCACATCCATGCTCTTTAGCCCTACTGCCTGATTCCATTTGGTCAGGTCTATGTCGGTATTCATTTTAATATGGATTTCCGGGGTTTTGAGGCCCTTCACGCGGATCACAGAGCTGAAGTAGTCTTTGTCAATATTGAAGAAGATAGAGTCTACATTCACGTAGAGGCTATCCGTATTGAGTTGCGCCAGCGTGGACTGGAAGTTGAGGAACAGGTTCTTTACCGGAGCGGGTGCTTTATCGTTGGAGATGGTACCATTTCTTACTTTCATATTAAAGGTAAGATCCGGCATGGTATTGCTTTCTGCCAGGTACTGACCAATCAGGGTGGCGTTTACATCTGCCGTACCGGTGATGTTCATGTGCTCGGCCCATTTGGCGTACTCCGGTGGCAATGCGCCGAAAATAGCATGTAGTTCTGATTCCATGGAACTGAGGCGGAAGTCCATCTTATACCCGTTTTTCAGGAAGCCGAAGGCGCCATTAAACCGTACGGGCAACTCATTTATTTTTAAATCATTCTTTTCAAAAATGAAGTCCAGTGAATTGGTATTGATCTTCGTGATCAGTTCTCCATTCAGTTTTTTAGATAAAATATATTGGGTGCCGGCATAGCTGATATCAAAAGACCCGATGTTGATTTTTGAGTGCAGGTCAAACTGTGCCTGGCTGAGATCTCCTTTACCAAGGTAGTTCACTTCCAACGCCCGCAGAAACATGGGGAGCGATTGATCATCGTAAATGATATTGCAATGCTCCAGCTGTATCCGTGCAATCTTCAGCGAAGCGCTGCCACTGTCGGATTTGTTATTGGTGGAAGTGGTGGTATCTGATTTGTAAACGTTGTAGTTAGGATGCCCTGCGGTATCTACCAGGATATGAATATTTCCTTTTGTGAGATAGATTTCATCGATATTAATCGCGTTGGAAAAAACGCTGGAGAGGTTGATGCCTAGTGCCACTTCATTCGCTGATATCAACGTGTCTGTTTGAAAAGGAGCAGCTCCTTTCAGGCTGAAATCATATAGGGTAAGTGTCAGGGAAGGGAAATGGTTAAAGAACGACAGCCTCGCTTTCGAGAAGTTAAGATCCCCGGTAATGCTGTTGTTCGTCCATGTTTTTATTTTGTTGGATATCGTTGCAGGAAAAAGTATCGGCAGCAAAAACAACAAAAAAATAATGGCAGCAATTGATATGGAAATAATTTTTAATGCCTTGATGGCAATTTTCTTAATGTTAGTATGGTGCATGTATTTTGGGCGTATAATGACTCTGCGGTAAAGATAGTTATTATTGAAATAGGAAGCGCGGAGAGGGCCCTTATTCGTTTGTAAGACTATCAAACATTTTATAATATTTAACAGGGCAGATGTGGGGCTGGTGATTATAGGAAACCCTTTACAACAGTATTGAAAGAAAACATTTTTTTGCCTGCCGGGATGGCGCATAGCTATGCAGGAACTGATACCACGGGGAACAACCAGATGGCTACCGGCTATTTATATGAAACAAAAGAGCCTCCCTATTATACCGCTAATACTTTGGGCGCCGGCGGCATCGTTTCCACGGCCAGCGACCTGTTGAAATGGGCAGCTGCACTATCTTCCTATCAATTACTTTCCAAAGAAATGAGTACGGCCATGTGTGAGCCCCGGGTGGCCTATTCAGACTGGGATGCTTTTTACGGATATGGCTGGATGATAGACCAACACCGCTTTGCTGCGTCTGCGGCGCCACATACCATCGTGTATCACCCCGGAACAGATATCGGATTTTACACCATGTTTGTAAGACAAACAGATAATGAAGGCGTCATTATATTGTTGAGTAACACGGGCGACTTCCCCCGCTTTGATCTCACAGATATGATATTGAACGCCATGAAAGGCGGACAATGATCCACTCCCTTTTGTTAAAATAAGTTCAGTAATAGTCACTTCAGTCCCAGAAAATCATTTATAGTTCTCTTATTTTTAAATCCCGATTTTATAATACGGACCTATATGATGAGAAGAACGTTATTGTTAATAGCGCTGGTATGCATTTTTAATGTTGGAAAGTCCCAGCAGCAGCCGTCAAACAAGCCGAATGCTGCACAGCAGGCAATGATTAAACGCGGCTATGGCATGTTCATACATTTCGGCATTAATACCTTTGCCGATGTGGAATGGTCAGACGGTACCATTCCGGTAGAGAAATATAATCCTACCCACCTTGATCCGGACCAGTGGGTACGCACCGCCAGAGATGCAGGGTTTCGTTATGTTTTACTGATCACCAAACACCATGATGGTTTTTGTTTGTGGGATAGCAAATATACTACTTACGACGTAGGTGCGTCACCGGTAAAAACAGATGTGGTAAAAGCGGTATCGGATGCATGTAAAAAATACGGTCTTCAGTTTGCCATTTATTATTCGTTATGGGACCGGCACGAGCCTTCCTATAAAGATAAAGACAAACAAAAGTATGTGAACTATATGCTCAATCAGCTCACAGAGTTATTTACGAACTATGGCAGTATCTGTGAACTGTGGCTGGATGGGGGCTGGGACCGGCAACCAGATGAGTGGGGCGTGGATCAGGTATATAAACTGGTAAAGAAATTTAATCCTGCCTGCGCGGTGAGTGTCAATCACACTATCGTTAATGAAGAGGGAAAGCGTCATTATACCGTGCCTGCGCAAATGACAACAGACAACAAATATTTCTTTCAATACTTCCCTTCTGATTTCCGCCTATGGGATCCACAGATGATTACCCGATTTGATAAGAAACAATACCTGCACAACGGTCAATCTTATTATCTTCCTTTTGAACATACGATTTGCATCAGCGATCGTCTCAACTGGTTTGAAAAATCAATGCAGTTACCGGTTCGCGAGCTGGATGAACTCACAGAATTATTTTACTGGGCCACCTATAACGATAACTGCCTGGTGATGAATGTACCTCCCGACCAAACGGGCAGGATCAGGGAGTATACGGCACTCAGGGCCATCAGTCTCGGTAAAAGACTGGGATTAGCCATGAATAAACCATTGCCGAAGAACGGCCGGTTCATCTCTGCACAAAAGCCGGCAACAGCTTCCAGTGTATACCCGGATAAAGATAATAAGTATAGCGGCAACGCTATCAACGATGGTAGCCTCGATAGCCGCTGGGCTGCTACCGATACCATTGCCAGCGTGGAAATGGAGTTGACTCCCTCAGATGCTTTCAATAAGATCAGCATCTTTGAGTATAAAGACATAAAAGAATTAGGAGATAATTTTTCGCAGATCCGGGTGTCACGCATTCAGGAATATGCGGTAGATATCTGGAACAATGGAGAATGGCAAACGATTTACATGGAGTCAAAACCCATGGGTGATTGTAAGGTGATCCGCCTGCCCCGGAGTTATCATGCCGCCAAGCTGCGGCTGCGGGTAACCAAAGCCACTGCGCCGCCATCGATCTATGAAATTTGTGTGATTGATATGCCGGAAGGAAAGATTTAATGCTATTACAACTGGAAAGCCCTGCTACAAAAAGCGGGGCTTTTTTATGTTCCTGACCGAAAAATATCTGCGGCCTGTAAGTTTATGCGTAAATTGAACAACTAATGATTTAAACCCTTGCCATGAAGCTAACAACTGTTTTCATCCTTCTACTTTCTTTCATCGGTAGCACTGCTTTTTCTCAAACAGAAAGCGCAGCTAGCCGGGACGCCAGCGCAAAATTTGAAAAATTTTATAACGCAGGGCAGTACGACAGTATTTATGCTACCTTTTCTGCCCCCACCAAAGTGCTTCTCCCATTGGATAAAACCACCGCATTTCTGACACAGTTGAACAGCAGCTATGGCCACATTACACAGCGCAGGTTCGTTGAATACCAGACGCCCTTTGCTGTATATAAAACAACCTTTGAAAAAGGGAGCCTATTACTCAGCCTCGCAGTAGACAATAATGGCGCCATTACCGGCTTGTATAGGAAGCCCTATGAACCGGATACCCTGCGGAACATTACGCCAATGTACCTGCCTTTTAAAGGCGAATGGACGGTGTTCTGGGGCGGAGATACCAGGGAGTTAAATTATCATGTGGTGGTGAGGTTTCAAAAAAATGCATTTGATATTGTGATCAACAAGGAAGGGCGGAGTTTTAAAACTGATGGCAAAACCAACGAAGATTATTATGCTTTTGGTCAGCCTATCATCGCCCCTTGCGATGGGGAAGTGGTTTTTGCGGTCAATGGTGTGAAAGATAATGTGCCGGGTGTGCTGAATCCTATGTATGTATTGGGTAATGCTATATTGCTGAAAACAAAAACTCAGGAGTATATTTTACTGGCGCACTTCAAACAAAATACCATCAAAGTAAAGCAGGGTGATGTGGTGAAACAGGGGCAAACGCTGGGACAGTGTGGTAATTCAGGGAATTCTTCCGAGCCTCATTTGCATTTTCATTTGCAAAATGTGGAAGACTTTAATCAGGCCACCGGTGTGAAATGTTATTTTGATAAATTAATTGTGAACGGTGTTCCTGCAACCAATTACTCCCCCATTAAAGGAGATAGGATAAAGGGAGAATAATAACGATCAAACCTATTTGGAAGCGGCTTGCTTCACCTTTACAAAGGTATTCAGTGGGGCTAAATTGAAACGGTTGGCGAACTTTTCATTTTCCAGGTTCACACGGTCATGTACGGTGGTTCTCTTCATTTGCCATTCCATGGTTTCTCTTGTTAATGCGTTGATGGCGGCAGCGTCGGGATTAGGGTCCTGTTTTTTACTGGCCAGGTCGGCGAGTTTATCCCACATCCTGAGTTCTTCGATCATGGCGCTTCTTAGGCTGTCGCCAGCTTCAAAGGGCGCTAACTCATTTATGTTCGCGATGCATTTGTCGAGCGCTGTTTTTAATATGGCAGCGGAGCGTTGCTGCCCATTCAGAAAATAGGAAACGGCGCTGTTTTCCTGCGCATAGATCGCATTGATCTGGTGATAAAAAACAGCGGCTTTATCGTTTTGCTGGCAGGAGGATACCAGCAATAGCAAGGTCAGGAAAACAAAAACAGGATATCTGGTCATAGTCATTTGGATGATTTTAATCCCCGGAGAAAGGACCGTTTCACCAAAGATAATCAATATCTCCGGATCAATATATTTTGCAACTGTCCAGCAGTGTATTTTAAATAGTTCTTTATTTTAATTGTTTGTCTGACAGTTATTTTATAAATTAAAGTACAGATCTGAAAAACTACCACGTATGAAAAACCTGATGATCATACTATGCCTTGCTACCCAGGTAGCTTTTGCACAAACCATTCCGGCAAAAAAGGAAGTACTGGCAGCTATGCGCCTCACCAATCAATACTTTATGCAGAAATGGCCCGACCCCGGCAAGCCGACTTTTACCAACAAGGAACGGCCTTCCAATCTATGGACACGGGCGGTATATTACGAGGGACTGATGGCGCTTTATAATACTGACCGGCAGCGGGCATACTATGATTATGCGGTGGCCTGGGGAGAAAGCCACCAATGGGGACTATGGGGCGGCACTACGGTGAGGAATGCGGATAATCAGTGCTGCGGACAAACCTACATTGATCTCTATCTGCTCGATAAAAAAGAAGAACGTATCCGTGATATCAAAGCGGCTATCGATAATATGAATGCCTCTGCCAAAGTAGATGACTGGTGGTGGATTGATGCACTGCAAATGGCTATGCCGGTGTATGCCAGACTGGGCGTGATTTACAGGGATACCACCTATTTTAACCGGATGTATACCATGTATGCCTATACGAAATACAGTCAGGGCGACAAAGGTTTATATAATCCCAAAGATCACCTGTGGTGGAGAGACAAGGATTTTGATGCTCCCTATACGGAGCCGAATGGCGCCAATTGTTACTGGAGCCGTGGCAATGGCTGGGTAGTAGCCGCCCTGGTGCGTACATTGACCCTTTTACCTGCCAAAGATCCTCATTACGCGGAATACCTGGAAGACTATCGCAACATGCTGAAAGCATTGCTGCCTATTCAACGCCCCGATGGTTTTTGGAATGCCAGTCTGCATGACGCAGGGAACTATCCCGGCAAAGAACTAACAGGCACTTCGCTGTTTGTATACGGTATGGCCTGGGGCATCAACCACCGGCTCATTGACCGCAAAACCTATTTGCCGGTGGTACAACGTGCATGGAATGCGCTCGTGAAAAATTGTATTGATACCGACGGTCGCTTGGGCTTTGTACAGGGAACTGGAAAAGAACCGAAAGATGGACAGCCGGTGACTTTTGATAAGGTACCTGATTTCGAAGACTATGGCCTGGGTTGTTTTCTGCTGGCCGGAAGTGAAGTATACAAATTATAGTCTTAGCAAGTAGAAGGATGCCTCAATTAAAGCAACATCTATAAATCAACCATCTTTACAGCCATGGCCATAGTTTTAATGGCCATGGCTGCTTTAGGCCAACGAATGATCATCGGATCCGATGCTTTCCCACTATTTTCCGGAAGAAGGTCGTTATGTTATAAGTCAAACTCATCGTAATGCATAACGGGCATACACCGAAACGAAAAAAGGTGAGGACTACTTTTTTATACCAGGGAATATTCGCCGGAATAACAGGGCAGCTGATGCCATCGCCGGTTACTTCTTTGATACCCCAGATATTGAGGGATGCTTTCATGTGACCAGTTTTTTGTTATCCAAAAAAGTGATAAATACAGGTACCTAATAAGGCAGCAGAAACGAGGCAGAGAATGATTTTTGTGTTTTTGTTCATCGGGTGTAGTTTAAATGTTCAATCATTAATACCCGATGTTTTAATTAATCACCCATTCATGGGCGCGTTATTTTTTTCTTTCTTCACCTGCTGTATACACTTGTACTGTTGATTGGCGGCGGTATGTTTATTTTTCCAGCCCATCTTCTTCATCAGACTGCCCATAGGTTCTTTATAAAAGAAAAGGGCTTTCAAAATGCGTTGGCAGTTGGCAGAAATCTTTGTCAGCCAGGTCATCATCCTTTCCGCCTTGTCTGTTGGCGGTTGTAGTTCAAAGGTAAGTGCTTCGTTATCGGAGCAATATTTTTCCAGGTCCTCAACGGGGACCAGTTTATTATCCCGGAGTTTTTTCAGCCAAAGGTTTCTGGCAATGGCAAACAGGTAGGTTTTTAGGGAGGAAGAAAGGATAAATTCAGGCTGCCGTATTTTTTGCAGGAAGACGATCATCGTTTCCTGGAAAATATCTTCGGCATCGGCAGCAGTGCCAAAGTGATGCGTAATATAGGTGGCAATAGAAGCGTAGTAGTGGTGGTATAAGCGCTCAAATGAGCTGCTGTCTTCATTTCTAAGCTGTTCCATCA
>NZ_DATCVJ010000029.1:0-2649 GCF_036566945.1 Chitinophaga sp.
ATTCCATCCTGATCTGGCGTAAAGGCCGCGGGATCGAGTACAATATTGAGGGAATCCGCTGCTTCCGGCCAGCGTTGGGAATTGGGCGCGCCCGGCGTGGCATAACCGGCAGTAGCTGCTGCGGAATGCCAGTTATCGCCGCTCGCAGCAGGACGGTCGTACTTCAAACGCTCCAGGGATATGCCCTTTAGCTCACTGGCCAGCGGAAAATGTTGTCCGTCGGTATAAGGCAGTTCATCTATAATGGTGCTATCCGTTGATAATAAGGCAACTTTTCCGGCGGCCATCGGCATAGAAGGCAAGCTGCTTACCTCCTGTATGTTTTCCGGGGCTTTACAGACGTAATGGCTGCATAGACCGGTAGCATCTGTAGTAATGGCCAGGAACTGCCCTGGCATCAACAGGCGGCCCGTAGCAGCTATTCTTTTAAACGTTTCAAATTTCCCATCTGTCTTTACGGCACAAAAATATAATTGGCTTAACTCTATGGCTTTATGACTGCGGTTATAGATTTCAATAAATTCCGGTACACCCGGCGGCGGATAAAAGAGGATTTCATTGATCACCACATCCTGTGGCAATGGCAACTGAGGTGCGCCCAGTGTGAAGCTCGTGTTGGTACCACTTACTTCTCCATTACAACCGGCCAGGCCGGCGGTGCTGAGGACATAATTTTCCCCGGGATGAATGATCGTGGAGAGTTGCAACTGTACACTGGTAAATAAAGGCGGTAGTACTTTGCAGCTGTTAATTTTTATTCCACCACTGAGCTGATAATGTGCCGGATCCGCCGCCAGCGTACTGTCCAACGTTTTACTGAACTGCAATAACACCTGCAAACTATCTGTAATGGTAGCAAAAAGCAGGTCAGGCCGGGTATTATCCGTTGTGAGGGCGGCTACTGCATTGAATTTGCCGGGTGTACCACCTGCTACCGCCGTACTGGCGCGCCAGTTTATTTTACCGCTGCAGGGAAGTCCTGCATTGATCATTTCGAGGCTGATGCCACCTTTGGGCTTTGTATTGCCGTACCAGCCCTGGTTATAGTCAATGGCGTGTATCACTTTTTTAGCGGGATCATATAATACTATCAATGCACTATCGTCTGCCAGTGCCGGGAAACGCTCTACTCCTCTGATATTGGGGATATTATAACTGCTCACTGCAGCAGGCGTACATAATACCAACATACTGTCTGGCTCCAGCAAACAGGCCGGGAGCACAATTTCCCGTTTATTAACCGCCAGCCAGCAGTCTTTCAGTTGCACTGGTTCGTGACTTACATTCCGTAGCTCTATATATTCATATGGCGGAAGACCGGCTACAGGAGAAGGTTTGGGCATGATTTCGTGAATTACTACCTCATATCGGCCGGGGGATTGTGTAAAACCAGCCAGGGCCAGCAGCAGCAGGCAGGAACAAACAACGGGTAATTTCATATCTGTTGGGTTTTTATGGCGCACAAACTTAGCAGTCAAAATGTTACACACTGTTAATGCTATCCAAACGGTAAAAAAAAATCTTAGTATTATGAAAAGCGCCTGCTATATATTAATTTTGGGCTTCCAAAATTTAAAATGTAAAACAAAATGAAAGTTGCCGTAGTAGGAGCGACCGGACTGGTAGGCTCAAAAATGTTACAGGTGTTAACGGAAAGAAATTTTCCCGTTACTGAATTGATTCCCGTGGCTTCTGAGAAGTCCGTTGGTAAGGAAGTAACATTTAAGGGCAAGACCTGGAAGGTGGTGAATGCAGCAACGGCTATTTCCATGCAGCCTAATGTGGCTATCTTTTCTGCCGGCGGTGGCACTTCCCTGGAGTGGGCTCCAAAATTTGCAGCGGCGGGTATTACCGTTATCGACAACTCCAGCGCGTGGAGAATGGATCCTACCAAAAAACTGGTAGTACCTGAAGTAAATGGTGATGCGATTACCCGGGAAGATAAAATCATTGCCAATCCTAACTGTTCAACGATTCAAATGGTGCTGGTGTTGAAACCACTGCACGAAAAATATAAAATTAAAAGGGTAGTAGTATCTACTTATCAGTCAGTAACCGGTACCGGTGTTAAAGCGGTAACGCAGTTAATGAATGAAAGACAAGGCATTACCGGTGAAATGGCGTATCCTTACCAGATAGATCTGAATGTTATTCCGCAGATAGACGTGTTTCTCGACAACGGCTATACGAAAGAAGAGATGAAGATGGTAAATGAAACAAAGAAGATTATGGGAGATGACAGCATCCTGGTAACGGCTACGACTGTACGTATTCCGGTAATGGGTGGTCATAGTGAATCAGTGAACATTGAATTTGAAAATGAATACGAAGTGTCTGAACTCCGAACTATCCTTGAAAACACGCCAGGGGTAATAGTTGTAGACGATCCTTCCAGGGCACAATACCCAATGCCTAAAGATGCGCATGACAAAGATGAAGTGTTTGTGGGGCGTATCCGCCGGGATGAAACACAGCCTAAAACAGTGAATATGTGGATAGTGGCAGATAACCTTCGTAAGGGAGCTGCTACCAACGCCGTTCAGATTGCAGAATATCTCAGCGGTAAGAATTGGCTGTAATCATACTGTTGTGCTATGTAATTTAGGGCCTAATACACCCCTAAATGCTACTCTCGTATATGACTATACG
>NZ_DATCVJ010000030.1:0-1785 GCF_036566945.1 Chitinophaga sp.
CAGGATTATACTGATTTAGATGATTAGCGGGATTTTATTTTGATGATTTTCCAGGATTTAAAAGATTAGCGAAGATATAAACAGAAAAAATTTCGCTTATATCTTCGCTAATCTTTTAAATCCTGAAAAAAATCCCGCTAATCATCTAAATCAGTATAATCCTGAGTAAGACAAAAAATCGCTACAATAGCTTTCTGCTTTCCGCTTCCCCAATTTATCTTAATTTTGTTCCTAAAGCATTCACCATTGAAACACCTTGCTGCACTTAATAAATATTTTCTCTCTAATAAATGGCGACTGATCCTGGGATTGTTGTTTACTGCCATATCCATTGTATTCAGCGTTTTTCAACCGATTATGGTGAGGCAGATCTTTGATTTGCTGGCGCACAATATTGATGAATACAGACTGTTGAGTAACACACCGCTGAAAGGTGCGTTCCGCGCGGACTTTACACATGTACTGGCATTTTATGGCGTAAGCATCCTGATCTTTGCATTGCTGAGTGGATTCTTTCTTTTTCTGCAAAGACAAACACTGATCGTGATGAGCCGGCACATAGAGTATGATCTGAAGAATGCCGTTTATCAGCACTATCAGAAGCTGGACCTGAATTTTTTTAAGATGCATCGTACCGGTGACCTGATGAGCCGCATAACAGAAGATGTATCACGTGTACGCATGTACGTAGGACCGGCCATTATGTACGCTTCCCGCACCTTATTTCTGATTGTGATTATTGTATACCTGATGTTGGAGGTAAATCCGTTGCTGACACTGTATACCTTGTCGCCATTGCCTTTGCTGGCATTGACTATTTACTATGTCAACCGGATTATTCATCGTAAAAGCGAAAGAATCCAGGCGCAGCTGTCTAACATTACTTCCATTGCACAAGAATCTTACAGCGGTATCCGGGTAATAAAATCCTACATACAGGAAGATGCCAGCGCCAAACATTTTGAAGAAGCAAGTGAAGCATATAAAGAAAGCTCTATCAGTCTGGCGAAGACTGATGCCCTGTTTCAGCCTACCATGGCCTTAATGATTGGTTTAAGCGTGATTCTCACCATCTTTATTGGTGGCATACAGGTGATGCGCGGCAACATTACCGTAGGTAACCTGGCGGAGTTTGTGATTTATGTGAACATGCTGATGTTTCCCTTCTTCTCCATTGGAATGGTGGCCACAATGATACAACGTGCGGCGGCCTCACAGCAACGTATAAACGAATTTTTGCAGATGGAGCCGGTGATTAAAGATGCACCCAATGCACAAACAGTGACACTGCAAGGCGGCGTACGGTTGGAGAATGTCACCTTTACCTATCCACATACAGGCATTACGGCGATCAGTGATTTCAATCTGCATATTGCACCCGGACAAAAAGTGGCGATCATCGGCAGAACCGGTTCCGGTAAGAGTACGCTGGCACAGCTGCTCATCCGTATGTATGATCCGCAGGAAGGAAAAGTGATGGTAGATGACCACGATATACGGTTCCTGGAATTATCCAATCTGCGTAGTCAGATTAGTTACGTACCGCAGGATGTGTTCCTCTTTTCCGATAGCATTGCCAATAACATTCGCTTCGGCGATCCTTCTGCCAGCTTGCAAACAGTGCAAACTGCCGCCAGACAGGCATCTGTAGAAAAAGATATTCTGGGTTTCAATGAAGGATTTGATACTGCAATAGGGGAGCGGGGAGTAACGCTCAGCGGCGGACAGAAGCAGCGTATTTCCATTGCGCGCGCTCTCATCAAGGATCCACATATTCTCATCTTC
>NZ_DATCVJ010000031.1:0-2869 GCF_036566945.1 Chitinophaga sp.
GATTCAGGATTATTTCATTTACTGAAATAATCATTCCATTTACCATCAATATATGAAATTAAATCCATAAATAATACAGAATAATAGTTACGATAACGCCAAACGATGTTACATGGCAATAATGGAAGTCTCCACCCTGGAAGAACGTTAACCAGATCCCCCTTTTCAACGTGTGGTTCTGCTATCCATTCGGGTATCGCGATGCAAATGCCTTTCCCTTCGAGTACCAAATTCAGAATGCTGTTTACATTATTGGAACAAAATGATGCTCTTTCGTTAAAATTTATCTCAACCGAATTCTCATCATTCCTGATAGTTAAGGGAAGGGCCAGAGAGTGATGTTCAAATTTCAGGACTGAGTGAATATTGATGTCCTGCGGATGAGTGAGTGGTGCGGCGTGTTTTAAATAATCCGGCGAGGCATATAACCCAAATGGTACCGGGTCAAGCTTCTTGTGTATGATGTCAGGACTGTCAATAAATCCACTCTTTATCACCAAATCATCAAATTCCGGTGAGTTACCAGAGAAACTGCCTAATTCTCTTGAGTTTAATATTATTTTAACCTTGGGGTGTTTCTGCATATACTCCCAAGCCCATAAATTTATCAGTGAGTCGCATAAAATACCTGGCGCGGTTAGCCGTATGATACCATTGAACTGTTTGTTAACATTGGCGGTTTCCGTTACCAGTGAATAATAAACATTGTAGATTTCAATGGCTTTATCATAAAACATCTTCCCCACTTCTGTAACTTCAAAGTTATGAGCATTCCGCCTAATTAACTGACATCTGAAAATATACTCCAGCTTGGCAATGGACTTACTGACACAGGACACACTTAGATTAAGTTCTTTTGCGGACTTTGAAAAAGACCTGTTTTCTATTACTTTAATCAGCACGATCCAATCAATTATAACTCTGTATTGTTCTTTCATTTTATGCGCCTGATTTATCACCCTTCCAACAAAAAAAGTACATAATGAGAACCACAAAAAACGGATTGAATCGCCATGAAAAACAGTTCAATAAACCGATATAACAACATATTAGTTAATTCTACAAAGTCTTCAAAAACAGTGCTTCCGTATCACTATTTCGCTTATTACCGACCCCTATTCGGTGTGATTCATGTGCAGCAAAGTTTTAGTCACCTTGATTTACTGCCGAATTTAAATTAGGAAAACAAAACCTTAAATTATGAATAGCTAAATTAAACCCCATACCGATTAATACCAGTTTAGCGGAGTCTGGAGTTTTATCATATTCAGAACAAATATATATCAATCAAGATATTGTGTTTTTAATATCATCCATACACAAACGTATAATTGCATCACTTGAAAGCATCATTAAATAATCACATCCTTGACTCGCCTGTAATTATTTAATAACAGCAATAATCTCACCCTTCGATAATAATACAACCTGCCCACCCAATTTATTATTTTTCTGACTGAAAGATAATTCTGCAACCATTTCAGAACTGGAAAACAAATGCCCTATCCCAATGGCCAAATTCTCTTTACCGTCTCTGCATGCTGGATTTCTAAACCCTTAATGGTTTATAAGGTAGTTTACACAACCAGAAATAAAACTATCACTGCTGAAACCGGTAGATGTTATTTTTATTTTTGTTGTTGATGAGTTCCAGTCATATCGATCACCATCCTTTTGGCTATCTTCATAATAATTTCTAATATCATTCATAATTTATTTTATTTATTGAACCATCAACTCCACTCATCCTCCCCCCTCCTTTTTCAGCATTACACATAATTAACACTGAATAACTCAGGAGTTACGGTTAGGCAACATTCCAAAAGCATAATTTTTTTCCCAGAGCGCCTCACCAATTTTTTCCCATATTAACCTATATACGGTCTGTCTGATGTTGAGGTTTTTGCATGAGGACCGACAATAGCATCGTAATTGCTGCCATCAATAAATTTATTACTTGTCCCTCTGATCTGCACTCCTTTTACTAAATGCATGTTTTCAAGTAAAGTTGATACAAACTCAGGTTTTAATATTGATGACATATCAACATACACATCTCCATTTTTTTCTGTCATCTGACATAGAACTCTATTTAACAGAATAGTACCATTTTCCAGAGAGTTAATCATCATCCTTGCTTTGTAAAAATTCTCTTTAGTGATTTCATTTTCTTATTTAGTTTGATACTCACTCCTGGCATTATTAATAATATCCTGATAGCGCTCAGAAGATAGTGGATATCCAAGAAAAATGAGCCTTGCCTGCTCCTGTAATGCTTACCAGCTCTTCCATCCGCTTCCCAGCAATTTTCTCTGCAACATCTGACATTTTTTGAGGAAAAAACAATACATATATCTCATAGCAACTTATCGTAAACTGAAGGTATGGCCTGCTCACGTAATGTCAATCGTTTTCTGCATACATAATTAGTTCCCCTGGCGTACATTTAAGCACAGCACAAATATTTTCCAGCGTTGAGAAACGTATGGCTTTTGCATGTCCATTCTTCAGTATTGAAAGATTGGCATCAGTAATATCTATAGCTCTCGCCAGTTCTCTGGCTGTCATATTACGTTCCTGCAACAACTTATCCAGTGCAATAATGATCGGCATTTCGCTCTCAAATTATGAGTTCACATTCTTTTTTCAATTCCAAACCTGCATTCATGACAAGACTCATAGCATAGCAAATTAATGCAGCACAGGCGATAATTGCCTGATCAGTTCCAAATACCAACATAAAACCATAAGAACCTTCACCTTTACTGAGCAGATAACTTTCAAGTTGTATGGAGGAAAAGCGAGCTATTGAAGTAAGGGATAGCCATAACCCCATACTTCTGAACAATCTCACCTGGTGAAAAGTGAA
>NZ_DATCVJ010000032.1:0-5847 GCF_036566945.1 Chitinophaga sp.
ACTGATTTTGATGATTTTGATGATTTTATTTTTGGGGATTATAAAAAGATTTGGGAAGATATAAGCGGATATTCGCTCCTATCTTCCCAAATCTTTTAAAACTTACTTTTTAAATCTTACAAAATAAAAAAAATCATCAAAATCATCAAAATCAGTATAATCCTGAGTAAAAAATCAAACACCCTCCGCTACTTTTTTCAACCCCGTCAATATTGTTTTCCAGTTTTCTTTGGAATGATCGCAGGCTTCCTGATTGGCAAAGTTCGACTGGGTAATCGTAAACTGCGTTTCCCCATTCCCATTTCCCTCCAGCTTGTAAACAATCACTGAATAGTTTTCAGGTATATCTTCCTGGCCGCTGCTCAGGTAACTGTAGGATAACAGCTTTCCCTTTTCCACGTCCAGCACCTCTCCTTTTTCTTCATAATGTTTTCCTTCCCATTCGCCGGACCAGATCACCGGGCTGCCTTTCTTCCAGTCGCTGTCTACATCTGTTCCGAAAAAATAGCTTTTAATTTTCTCTTTATCGGTGATGGCACTCCACACGCTGGCTGCGGGTGCATGAATGCTGATAGATGCTGACATTGTTAATTGCTTGTCCATAATAAAGTATTTTAAATTGTACTACAATATTAGGCCACCACGACCCGGGCGGATTGCATTTTACGGATTAATTCTAACCGAATTGGGAGTAACCCCGAATTTCTTTTTAAAAGCATTATTAAAATGCTGTGGAGTGGAATAGCCCAACTCATAGGCTATTTCCGCAGATGTTTTTTGCGTATCCAGCAAATATTGATTGGCCAGCTGCAAGCGCTGTCCGGTTAAATATTCGAAGACGGTGGCATTAAAGGTTTCCTTAAAACCACGTTTCAACTTATATTCGTTGAGCCCTACCAGTTGTGCAATCTCCGTAAGACCCGGCGGATCATTCAGGCGATCATTAATAAGATCTCTGACAGCAATTATTTTTTCCTTGTCGGTTTTACTTTTTATAAAGATGTCTTTTTTATTTGCCGCGTAATTATATGCTTCCGCAGATAACACCAGCAATTCGATACTTTTTGATAACAGGAACAATTTCTTCAGTTGTCCCGTAAAGCGGCAGTTCATAATCTGCCCGATCACCTGTTGGGTAGCATTATCAATAGGTCCCCAGTTTTCCGAGAGCAGGGCTTCTTTTCCTGCAGTTACGTGCTCACAAAATCGTTGCAGGTGTTCATTGCCTGTTTGGGTGAACTCAATGAACAGGGCTTTGGGAAACTGTATGCCAAAAGTTTCTATCTCGTTAGCTTTCGGCTGCACCTCGATTTCAAAACCATTGGAGTACATAATATTGTGATGGCCGCCCACCAGGTCGAAAGACCGGTTCAGCTGTTTATAGGAAAAAGCATAATCTCCTTTCAGCCCAAAATGCAGGCGTACAAAATCGCTGTCATTGCTGGTATGCATATGATCTGGTTTCCGGTAATCCGTGATCGTATGCGTCAGCCGGATTTCATCGGAAAACCAGTCCGTAACGGTAGTTACACTATTCGGCGTCGTTAATTCAAATTGTTTATCGTAGTTCGTCATACCCCTTAAAATTACGAATAATAACTACCTTTAAAAAAGTGCCTTATTTACCCCTCTTCTTTGAAATGCACAACTATTTCTGTTGTTAGTACAATTTTCCGGCCGCATCGCCGGTATATCTTTGCGTCATCAGATTATCAATTATAAAAGCAGATTATCTTATGGAATACAGAACATTAGGAACAACAGACGTGCAGCTGTCTGCCATTGGTTTGGGCTGTATGGGCATGAGTCATGCCTACGGTGAACCCGATGATGTGGAATCTATTGCCACATTGGAAAAAGCCCTGGAAATAGGTATTAACTTCTGGGATACCGCCGATGTATATGCCGCCGGCAAAAATGAGGAGCTGATATCCAAAGTGTTGAAGTCTCACCGCAACAAAATTTTCATTGCCACCAAGTTTGGCTTTTCGATGAATACCGAAGTCCGTGCAGGCAACTTCGACGGTTCTCCTGCCTATATGAGAAAGGCCGTGGAAGCCAGTTTAAAAAGACTACAAACAGATGTGATCGATTTATACTACGCACACCGTATTGATCCGAATGTGCCGGTAGAAGAAATGGTAGGTGCGATGGCTGAGTTGGTAAAGGAAGGTAAAGTACGTTACCTGGGACTGTCGGAAGCTTCTGCCAATACTCTCCGCAAAGCATATGCGGTACACCCTATCAGCGCTTTGCAAAGTGAATATTCCCTGCTGACCCGGGATGTGGAAAAAGAGATCCTGCCGGTGTGTAAAGAACTGGGCATCTCCTTCGTGCCATTCAGCCCGCTGGCCCGTGGCCTTGTGATCAATGACCTGGACATTACCAAACTGGGCGACAAAGACTTCAGGAAACAATTGCCCCGTTACCAGGGCGAGCATGCCGAAAACAATAAACTGCTGGCTACCGGATTTGCGGAACTGGCCGCCGGTAAAAATTGTACGCCCGCTCAACTCGCACTAGCCTGGGTACTGGCACAGGGAAATAACATTATCCCCATTCCAGGCACCAAAAGAAGAAAATACCTGCTGGATAATGCCGGCGCAGTAGACGTTCACTTAACGGCCACCGATTTGCAAAACCTCGAGGACCTGCTCCTCAAATACCCAAATACAGGGGACAGATATAGTGAAAGTATGAACAAGCTGGTGGATAGGAGCTGAGATAGCTGTTAGCTATTAGCTTTTAGCTTTTAGCTTTTAGCTTTTAGGAAATGCAGCGGAGATCAACATATCATCTTCTCCGCTGCATTTCCTAAAAGCTAATAGCTAAAAGCTAAAAAACGGATACAACGCTGTTTCCACATGCGCTTCCTTCATATACCCCTCCATTTTACGGGCAATATCCGGATGTGTGGCGGCCACGTTCTTCGTTTCCGCCGGATCCGTGGTTAAGTCGTATAACTCCACTGCCGCATCAGGATGCTGCTGTGCCTTTTGCCTCACCGCCTTCCAATTGCCTCGTCTCACCGCCTGACGGCCACCATCTTCATGAAACTCCCAGTAGAGATACGGGTGCTGTTGTTGTCCTTTACCACCGGTTAAAGTTGGCAGTAACGAAACACCATCTGTATAGGGCATGGCCGGCGCTTTGGTGAGCTGTGCCAGCGTAGGCATAATATCCCAGAAAGCGCCCTGGAACGCGTTGGTACTGCCGGCCTTTATTTTTCCGGGCCAGCGGGCAATGAAAGGCTCCCGGATACCGCCTTCGTACAGGTCGCGTTTCACGCCACGGAAACCGCCGGCACTGTTAAAGAACGCCGGATCAGCGCCGCCTTCTGTATGCGGACCATTATCACTGGTAAAGATCACGAGGGTATTTTTATCTAATCCCAATGCTTTCAGGTGAGCCATTACTTCTCCTACATAATTATCCAAACGGGTCATCATGGTAGCAAAAGTAGCGTGTGGATAAACCTGGGAGGCATAACCGGGTACAGTCGCTTTAGGACCATAGTCGTTGCCTTTGTAAGGCTTTTCCGCAAACTTGCCTTTGAAATGTTGAAAAAGACTATCATCCGGTACCTGCAACTCTGCATGTGGCAAGGTATAGGTCAGGTAAAGAAAGAATGGTTTGCTTTTATTTTCTTCCAGGAATCGAAGTGCCTGCGCCTGAATCATGTCCGGGGCATAGGTGCTCATTCGCTCTAGCTGCCCGTTTTCCGGCAGCACTACTTTGGTTTCATTATCCCAGAGATGTGTGGGGAAGTAGCGATGCGATTCGCGCTGACAGTTGTAGCCATAGAAACGATCCGTTCCCTGTTTCAGCGGATCGCCGGAAGACCCTACCGGTCCCAGTCCCCATTTGCCAAAAATACCGGAAGTATACCCTGCTTTTTTTAGTACTTCCATGATCGTTACCACGGTGTCGGCTATAGGTTGCTGCCCTTCCGGTTGTATTTCCTTATTGCCACGGATAAAAGTATGTCCGGTATGTAAACCTGTGACGAGCGATGCGCGGGAAGGCGCACAAACTGAAGTCCCGGCATAAAACTGCGTAAACCGCATGCCCTGCTTCGCCAGCTGATCAATGTTCGGGGTGCTGAATTTTTGCTGACCATATGCACTGAGGTCGCCATAGCCTAAATCATCTGCCAGAATAAAAACGATGTTGGGAGTGGTCCCCGCTTTTTGTTGTGCTTTCACTGGTAGTGCTAATAGCGCCAGTGCTGCTGCGGGTAGCAGTTTTGTCAAAATGTTCCTGTTCATAGTTCGTTGCTCTAAGCCGACCAAAATACAAAGTATTCCGGAAGTATTTACAACAACGGGGCGGATAGCGCAAAACATTTAGCCTATCCGGCAGTAACAGCATTTACCATTGCCATCACTGCCTTTGCGCTGTTACTGCCGGGAGGCTTCATCGTATATCGTTTACATAATGGACGTACTACATCTTAAACACTTTGCCGCCCACCATTACTTCCTGGGTAGCTTCGTCGAAAGTAGCTTTCATGCCGGTACGATAGGCAGCGTTGCCCATGATCAGTGCAATAGAGTGTGAGTAAGCTGCTTCAATAGGTGCATTGGGCTGCTTACGTTCACGCACACACGACATCCAGTTACGTACATGCGCATTCGTGAGTGGGTCGCCGCCGGTGTTGGCACTGGTGGCTGCAGCTTCTTCGTTGCTGAGTGTCTGAGGTGTCAGCAGGTTGGCATGCATACCCATCTCCTGGGCTTCTCTTTCCGTGAGACCGCCGGTAGCGGTTATTTTGTTGGTAGACATATCGATGGTGCCACCATTGGAATAATAGATTTCTTTGGTACCGCCGGCAGAGTTATGAAAACGGCTGCTGTAACTCACCTGGAATCCGTTGGCAGGATCGTTTTCCGGGCCGTAGTCAAATACAGCGGTGAGGGTATCCGGATTTTTACGGCCATCTTTCCACACATAGATGCCCCCATTGGCAACGGCGCTACGCGGATGTTTGAGGCCACTGAACCAATGCACGGTGTCTATCTGGTGCGTCATCCACTGACCGAAGATACCGGAAGAATATGGCCAGAAGAGTCGGTATTCCAGGTATTTGCGTGGGTCCCAGCTATCCTGCGGACGGCCGCACAGGAAGCGTTTCCAGTCGGTATCAGATTCGCGGATCGACTGTACCAGGTCCGGGCGACGCCAGCGACCCGGCTGGTTTACATTCCAGGTCATTTCCACCATGGTGATAGGACCAAACTTTCCTTGCTGGATAAAGTTGGCGGCAGCGTGGTAGCTGGTACCACTGCGGCGTTGTGTACCTACCTGCATGATGCGGCCGGATTCTTTTACCGCTTTCAGCGCGCTGCGTGCGTCTTCCATGGTTTCAGCAAAAGGCTTTTCACTGTATACATCCAATTTGTTTTTTACTGCGGCAATGGTGTGATAAGCATGCTGAAAGTCCGGAGAGGCAATGAACACAGCATCCAGTCCTTTGATATTGTACAGTTCATCATTATTCATACATGCCTGTACGTTATGCCCGGTTTTCTGCTCCAGGAAAGCCTTTCCTTCTTCCCTACGCCGGTTCCAGATATCAGATACCGCGATCAGGTCGAAGTTCAGCTCTTTGTTGTTATTGAAAAAAGAGGGTAACAATGCTTGTCTCGCGCGGTCTGAAAAACCAATCAGACCTACATTTACACGGTCGTTGGCGCCCATGATGCGGGCATAGCTGCTGGCTGGCATACCCATAGCACTGATAGTAATACCGGCTCCTGCCAGTAAAGATTGTTGCAGGAATTCCCGCCTTGATTTTATTGCTGACATATAAAGAAGTTTTCTGTTTTTGTTACGTGGTTGTTGATA
>NZ_DATCVJ010000033.1:0-2108 GCF_036566945.1 Chitinophaga sp.
AAAAAAGATGTATCCCGGTGGAAATTGCCAGCCGCTTTTGCAAAGAGGTGGATTTTCTTTTGTATGGGAAGAAGCATACCGTTATCGGCTTCCAAAACAATGCCGGAGGATATGAACTACGGAGCGAAAATTTTAAAGGTAGTAGCGCCCCAAAGGAAATAACGCTTGTAGACAACCACACAGAACAGATTGCCATTTTTGAAGGCTTCTTTAGCTTCCTATCTTTTTGCACCATCAATAGAAACCAGCAAGCCCCATTGACAAATTGTCTTGTTTTAAATTCTCTTTCCTTCTTTGAAAAAAGTCGTCCCCTGATGGAACAATATAAGCAGGTGCATTTGATCCTAGACAGAGATACAGCCGGGGTGAATCATACCCGAAAAGCCTTGCAATGGGATGGTAACAAGTACATAGACCGGAGCGACTTTTATCACAACCGGAAGGATTTAAACGACTGGCTTATTCAGCATCACCAGAGCCAAAGAAAGAGCCAAAGGATAAGCAGAAGGTTTTAACTCGCTTAGGTAGCCAGCTATGTTTTGGTAAAACCAAAACGTCTGGCTCACCTCATGCTAGCGCATTCGGTGAGAAATTTTTTTCATGCTATCGCATTCAAAAAATAAAAGAGGAGGTTGATATGGAGCAGCAGAATGCACAAACCAAGAACAAGGGAGGCCGCCCAAAAAAGGCGGTAAAAAAAGATCAGTTAATAGCCGTCAAATGTAGTCTATATGAAAGGCGTATTATAGAAGAACGGGCCAAAAGTGTTAACCTTTCCATTTCCGAATATTTGCGGGAAATATCCATGACCGGAAAAATTGACAGGCAAGAAAAGGCCTTGCCGAAAGAAGTTTTAGACCTCTCTGCTATGCTAAACCACATGGCTGCAAACCTTAATCAAATCGCCAAAAAGAGAAATAGCATGGAACAATTAAGCCTAATTGAACGGATTAGTTTGAAAGTGCAATCGGAGGAATTAAAGAAGTTGGCATCACAAATTAAAGTCTATTTACAATGATCGGATATATAGGAACCGGAAGCTCTTTTTTCGATTGTATTCGATATTGCCTGGAAGATAAGAAAGAACTTTCCGAGGAACAGAAACAGCAGCTTGCCCAAAAAGACAACTTGCAGCACAAGGATCGAGCAGAAGTATTGTTTTATAACAAATGCTTTGGTAATAAAAATGAGCTGGCAAAAGACTTTAAAGATGTAGCCAAATTGAGCAAACGGGTAGAAAAACCGGTACTTCATTTGTCGCTCCGGCTGGCTCCCGGTGAAAGTCTTTCCAACGACAAGCTAATGGAAATCGGTCGGGAATGCGCAAAAGAATTTGGCATAGCGGATAACCAATACATCTGCGTGCTGCACAAAGATACCAATGAACAGCATATTCATATTGCCGCTAACCGGGTAGGATTTAACGGGAAAGTAGCCAGTGACAGCAGTAGCTATAAAAGAATGGCCGCCCTTTGCCGCAGGCTGGAAAAACAGTACAAACTACAGGAAGTTTTAAGCCCTCGTGCTTTTTTATCTCCTAAAGACAGGTTATTGCCCCGGCAGGATTTGCGGAAGGAAAAACTAAAAACTGATATTCGGCAGACCTTAGAGAAGGTAGGTAGCTATTCCGAATTTGAGCAGGGGATGCGGACTTTAGGGTACAAGTTGATTAAAGGCCGTGGGATTTCCATTATTGATGATAAAAAGGTAAAAACAAAAGGTAGTGAGGTGGGTTTTTCGCTGGCAAAAATAGAAAGAATTTTAACCCTAAAACAAGAACTGGTAAGTAAACATGCTGAACAAAAGATATACGAAGCAGCTATCCAGCACAGTACCACAAAGCAACAAACGTTATCCCCTGCTCAAAGAATACTGCGCGAAACGCAGCAGGCGGCATACATGGAAAGTTCGCCCGTTGTTTCCGTAATAAGGGAATTGAGTAACCTTATAGAGCTGCTTTTACAGCCGGTAGACACATCTAACTATTTGCCCTATGAGCTAACGGAAGAGGGTATTAAGAGAAGGAGAAAAAAACAACAATCTCGAAATAGAGGTATGCATCACTAAACCAGAACACCATTCGCCTCAATGCATTTCTAAATAATTGA
>NZ_DATCVJ010000034.1:0-6923 GCF_036566945.1 Chitinophaga sp.
ATCGTCTGCATTGAACTGCTGTATATATTCGTCAGTAGTAGTAAGGAACTGTGTTTTCAGTCCTTCTATCTGCTGAAAGCTTTTCTTTTCCCGGCCAATGTTTTTACCAATGGCGATCAATTTATTAATCCCTTTTTTCTGTAACAGATCAGCTACTTCTTCATACAGGGTAGCGTCGCTTTTGCCACTTTGCAGGATATCACTGAGGATAACGGTGCGGGTAGCGTGCTGCTGCTGCTGTTGAAGGAAGTCAAGGGCAATGGTTAAAGAACCCAGGTCCAGGCTATAGCTGTCGTTGATAACGGAGCAGTTATTAATGCCCTGCTTCAGTTCCAGTCGCATAGCGATGTTGCTCAACTGGTCCATCCGCTGTTGAATCACTGTTTGTTCTTTGCCCAGATAGAGCATCAGCGCGGCACAGTGAATGGCATTTTCAATAGAGCCTTCATCTACAAAAGGAATGGTGAAGTGCAAAGGTTCCTGTTTGTACAGGGCATCTATGCGGGTATGATTATCATTTTTATCTACACTGATGACCCGCAGGTCGGCATCTGTTTTCCTGGACCAGGAGAACAATTCAGGGCCACCTTCCTGGTTTTCCTTTTTGCCTACCTGGTTATGAAAGGCCAGCACACACTCATTGAGGGCAAGGTAATCTTTGCAGTAAATAAGGATATCGCTTTTGGCAAATAATACCAGTTTCTCATTAATCTTCTGCCGGATATTTAAAAATCCTTCACTGTGGGCTTCTCCAATGTTGGTGAAAATGCCGATAGTAGGACGGATAATCTTTTCCAGGTTCACCATTTCACCTGGTTGTGAAATACCCGCTTCAAAGATGGCCAACTGGTGCTCCGGTTTCATTTGCCATACAGACAAGGGTACGCCGATCTGTGAGTTATAACTTTTAGGACTGCGTACTATGTTGTAATCTTTCTCCAGCAATTGATACAGCCATTCCTTTACAATGGTTTTTCCATTGCTGCCGGTAATACCAATAACAGGGATATGAAAATGGTGACGGTGAAAGGCCACCAGTGTGTGCAATGCGGCTAATGTATCTTTTACCAGAATGAAATTCGCTTTTGGATATTTTTCCAGTGGCACAGGTTCACTCACAATAAAATTACTTACCCCCTTGCGGTACAACTCTTCAATGTATTGATGCGCATTGCGCCGTGGGCTAACCAATGAAATGAACAGAGATGTTTCGGGAAAGCTAAGCTTCCGGCTGTCCAATAAAAGATGGTCAATTTCAGAAAATCCAGTCTCTTGCAACAATTCTCCTTTCAAAGTCTTGTTGATGCTTGCTGCGTTATACACGTTTATCAGGTTTGAATAATCACTTAGCGGCCGCAAAAACATAGTCTACAGCTGCTTTTTACTTCTCTTCTGCTTCCGGTAATTCTTTTTTCTGATGATAGAGTGAATAGAGGATGGAACCTCCAAGGCATAGTACAATCACTATCAACGACACATATACCGGTATATGAATAAAATACTCTGCCAGCATTTTCAATCCTATGAAAATAAGCACAATTGCAATACCCTGAGGCAAATAATCAAATTTATCTACCGCACCCCTCAGTAAAAAGAACAAGGACCGGAGTCCTAATACCGCAAATATATTAGAGGTATACACCACTACCGGCTCCTTTGATATGGCAAATACAGCCGGAATAGAATCCAGTGCAAATATAATATCAGTGACTGCCAGCATGACCACTACCAGCGATAAGGTGGTGAAATACGACTTATTATGTTTACGAATAACAAAACGGCCTTTTGGCTCTTCTGTTGTTACCCGCATATATTTATTCATAAAACGGTAAGCGAAATTTTCTTCCGGTTTAAATTCATCTTCACTGTTGGCCGTGAACATTTTAAAACCGGTATACAGTAAAAAGGCGCCAAAAACATAGAGAATCCACTCAAACTGCTGGATCAACACCACGCCCACACTGATAAAGATCGCTCTGAACACAATGGCCAGTATGATACCAATCAGTAACACCCGGGCATAGTATTCTTCTTTTATCTTGAAAAAACTAAATATGAGAATGAATACAAAAATATTATCCATGGATAATGACTTCTCCATCAGATAAGCACTCATAAAGCTGATCGCGATTTCCGAACCGTCTTCAAACCACATGAATCCAAAAAACAAAAACGAGAGGCCTACCCAGAAAATGCTTTGCCATAGCGCGGTTTTGATAGTTGTTTTTTCATTTTTTTTACTGAATAAACCAAGATCAAAAATTAATGCAATGACTACCACAATAAAGAAGATGAGATAGGTCCATTGAATGGATGTCATGTGACGATTTTTTTTTATGAAGGAGCAAAGATAAGAAAACGGCTGTTAGCATTTAGGAGTTAGCTTTTAGTGTTTCTGCCAAAGATTGTGTATAGAAACGCTAAAAGCTAACGTGTGGGCTGGATTAGTCGGCGAATTTCCGTTGCCGCATAAACTGGAAAACCATGGCGAACAACAGTACCAGGCCAATAGGCACCAGGAAGCAGATCACCTGCCACTTGGTTTTTTCCTGCCTGATTTTTTCGGTATCAAGCAGGCGCAACGTCAGTTCTTTGTTGCGTGCCTCCATGATACCGCTGTTACCACTCAGGTATTCCAGGCAGTTGAGGAAAAATTCTTTATTGGCAAAGGCAAAGCCCGGATTAAATTCGTTGATACCCATTTGTAGTGGCCCTTCTTTGCGGGACACCGCATTGGCGATCAGGTCACCATCACTCACTACAATCATTTTATTAATGGTGTCAGTAGCATCGCGGAAAGGCTTACCGGAAGCCCGTTGCAGTTCACTCACTACTGCGGGGTCCTGACGATTATGAAATAAAGAAGTAAAGTGTCCTTCCAGTAAAACGGCTGCGGGTATATATTGCTGACGGTATTCGCGTGGATTGGGTTGTGTTTTTACCACATCCCAGCTAATTTCCGCCGGCAGCCGCGTGGTGCGGCTGTTGCGGGAAGTGGTGAGCAGAATTGTTTTTTGGATAGCATCATTTTTAATGGTGTCCATAGAACTCACAAAACGACTCATCACCATATCCAGATTTTTTACAATAGGATGCGCTTTGGTAGGCATAAGCATCGGGAAGTAAGGGAAAGGTACTGGCTGTATTTGCGGCCGGTTGCCCACGTTGCCTACTACCAGCGGCACTACATCGCTCTGCAGGTCCATTACCAGGTCCTGGTTAATACGCACGCCGTAACGGAACAGCAGGTCTTCCAGGTTGAGTCCCCGGTCTACGGCTGCAAATTCATTATGCTCATGTAAACTGTCCATGGTGGCGCTGGATTCGTCAATAAACCACAGCACTTTGCCCCCGTTCATCACATATTGATCTATTTTGAGCTTGTCTGCATCGCTGAAAGCGGCTGCAGGCTTGGCAAAGAGAATTACATTAAACTCCGGTGAAATAAAAGAGGCGCTTTGTAAAGTCAGCGTATCGAGGGCGTAATTGGTTTGGAGAGTACTCAGGGCATCATATACTTCTGCTCCTAATGATTCTCCATGTCCCATCATATAGCCTATCAGCGGCTTTTCTTTTTCCTGCAGTTTGCTGATAGCATTGGCAAACTGGTATTCCAGCAAGGCTTCCGAGCTGTTCATGGTTTGCATAGGATCTTGTCCTCCCTGATTTTTTAACAGGTTTACGCCCACCGTTTTTCCTTTGTAATGTACTAATGCACCAGGAAAGATGAGTTTTTCTGCAAAGCCGTCGTTCGCCTCCTGCTGCACTTTCATATTAAAAGGCATGATGCCTTGCGCGGTGAGTTCTCCTAGAAACTTCATCCGGGCGGTATCTGTCATACCTTGTCCGGGATTGATAAAAGTAAACCGTAAGTTTTGTTTACCATATTCGCGAAACTCTTCCAGTAATTCGGTGGTGGATTGCGCCAGCTGCCGGAAACTGGCAGGATAATCGCCTTTCAGAAAAACTTCAATATCTACGGGGCTGTCCAGCTTCCGCAACATTTGCCGCGTGTGTTGGGTGAGCGTATATCTTTTTTCCCCTGTCAGATCCCATCTGCCATGAAAGTAAGCGGCCGCTATATTAATGCCCGTGAGTAACAGTATTACTGCTATTGCACGTTGTATGTATTTTTTTCGTGTAGCCATATCATTTAGTAAGAGGAGTCATTACCCGTTTTGCCAGAGTTTTCTTTGGAGGGATAATTTAGTGAGATAGAGCATCAGGCCGATGATGCTGATGAAATAGATGATGTCACGACTGTCAATTACGCCACGGCTGATAGAGGTATAATGAAATTTAATACCAGCCATTTGCAGATAATAGTCAGCCCCGCCACTAAAAGCAGGTATTTTGCTGATGGCATCAAACCCGTTAAAAAGTATAAAGCAGGTAAACAGTGCAATGAGAAAGGCGATCATAGCATTGTTGGTTAAGGAAGATGACCATATACCGGTAGCCGTAAACGCTGCGCCCAGCAGTAACAGTCCTGTATAAGATCCTATGATGCCGCCGGTATCCAGTTGTTGGGCATCTACACTCAACTGCCGGATGGCGAAGTAATAGACAATGGTAGGCACTAAGGAAATGAGTACAATCACCATGCTGCCCCAGAATTTACCCATCACAATCTGCCAGCCGGTGAGTGGTTTGGTGCTGAGTAACTCCATGGTCCCGCTTTTAAATTCATCTGCAAAACAACGCATGGTAATAGCGGGTATGAGCAGGAGGTAAATAAGTGGCGCGAGATTGAACAGCGGATCCAGATTGGCATAGCCGGTATCGAGCAAACTCGTTTCCGGAAAAACGAACAATAATAATCCGTTTGCCAGCAAAAACAGGATGATGGCTACATAGCCGGTGACACTGCTGAAAAACTGGTTTATCTCTTTCTTAAAGATGGCTAGCATGAACAGTTAGTAAGGATTAGGATATTAGTAAAGATACAAATATAGCTAAACGCTATTACCTTTCAGGCTATTGTATCGAGGTCTACACCATCTTTATACATTTCCCAGATTGGACTTGTACTTCTTAGTTGCCGGATGGCTTCCGTAATGGTGTTGATGGCATAATCTATTTGTTCATCGGTGGTGAACCGTCCCAATCCGAAACGAAGGGAGGCATGTGCCAGCTCATCGCTCAGCCCCAGTGCTTTCAGCACATAGCTGGGCTCCAGTGATGCCGACGTACGGGCGGAACCGGTAGAGAGGGCAATATTTTTATTGAAGCCCATCATCAGGGCTTCTCCTTCTACATATTTAAAGGAGAGGTTGGTGGTATGCGGCAGTCGGTGGGTAACAGATCCGTTTACATTGGAGAGTTCCACTTCCAGCAACGCTTTTTCCAGCCGATCCCGCATAGGCTTGATCCTGGCGGTATCTGCTGCCATTTCTGCGCCGCAAAGTTCCGCTGCTTTTCCCAGGCCTGCAATCCCGGGTACATTGAGGGTACCGGAGCGCATGCCTCTTTCATGACCGCCACCATCTATCTGTGCGGTGAGTTTTACACGTGGCGACCGTCTGCGTACGTACAGGGCGCCTATTCCTTTTGGACCGTACATCTTATGGGCGCTAAGGGTAAGCAGGTCTATACCGTCTGCATTTACGTCTACAGGGATTTTTCCCACTGCCTGGGTGGCATCGGTCATGAATAATACGCCATGCTTTCTGGCGATATCACTGATGGCACGTATCGGCTGAATAACCCCTATTTCGTTATTGGCATACATGATACTAATCAGGATGGTTTGAGGGGTAATGGCAGCTTCCAGCTGTGCCAGGTCAATTTCCCCTTCCCGGTTTACGGGTAACCAGGTGATCTGCGCCCCCTGTTTTTCCAGGTGCCTGCAGGTATCCAGTACGGCTTTATGTTCGGTAACAGCCGTAATAATATGTTGTCCCTTGCCGGCATACATTTCATATACACCCTTGATGGCCAGGTTTACCGCTTCTGTTGCCCCGGAGGTAAACACTATTTCTTTCGGTTCTGCACCTATCAGTTTCGCTACCTGTTCACGGGCATAGTCTACGGCTTCCTCAGCAGCCCATCCAAATGGGTGACTGCGGCTGGCGGCATTACCATATACTTCTGTGAAGTAAGGTAACATGGCAGCTACAACCCTGGGGTCGCAGGGAGTGGTGGCGTTGTTGTCCAGGTAAACAGGCAGTTGTAACATATTTATCTTTCTATTTATATTAAAATCCGAACCAAACAAATTTACAACATAAGTTCTATTTTTACCGGGTTATCAGGTTCCGAGAAAGCTTTACGGATCCTGCATTTCGGGTACATCGTTAAACTATAAAACATGCTCAGGGTAGAACATATAGGCATTGCCGTGAATTCATTGTCGGTTTCCGTTCCTTTATTTGAGAAGTTGTTGAACACCAACTGTTACAAACAGGAAGAAGTGAGCAGTGAACAGGTGATGACGGCTTTTTTTCAGCAGGGGGAAACTAAAATTGAACTGCTGGAAGCCACGGGTGCCAACAGTGCCATTGCCAAATTTTTGGATAAAAAGGGAGAAGGCATGCATCATATCGCTTTTGAGGTGGCAGATATCTATGCTGAAATGAAAAGATTAAAGGAAGAAGGGTTTGTTTTATTACAGGAAACACCCAAAAAAGGGGCGGATAATAAACTGATCTGTTTCCTGCATCCTAAGCACAGTAACGGGGTTTTAATAGAAATTTGTCAAGATATCAAGTAGACATTTACTTACATATATCGAATATAAATAATAATAATTTTTTTAACTTTTTTTCCATTTTAGCAATCCAAGGGAATTATCTCTTCGTAAGTAATTATGAAACACCCCGCAAAAGGGCACAAAAAGTTAAGACCAAAAATATTTTATATTTTTTTGAACAAATACATTTTCCATTACGTTATATCTACAAACACACAAATACAAAAAAGAA
>NZ_DATCVJ010000035.1:0-7233 GCF_036566945.1 Chitinophaga sp.
GAAATAAAAATGGTATCAGTGAGACAATAGATATACAACAGGCCTATCCGGCATGCAAGAGCCGGCAAAAACATATTACTGTTATTGCCGGCTGTACATTCATTGATGGTAGCGGTTCACCTTTTTCACAGCTCAATCAGCGAATAGGATTCACATAGGCAACCTATAAACAAACGCAAACGTATCCGGCGCCATTTCGGCTACCGCCAAACTACCCCCCATCTTACTCATAAAGTCGACACAGGTGACCAGCATTAGCTTGTCTTCCTGCTGTGGCCGGGCTAATAAATCCAACAGTGATGCTGTAACTGTAATGGGGCTGCCTTGTATAGTTACGACTGTTTCTCCGGTATCCTGTTGTGCTTTAATCCGGATATCACCACCGGAACCAGTAAGCATTATCATTTGCCGCAGGAGGGTACGATGTACAAACTGCAGCATGTCGGGATCTGCCGCAACCACAACCGCTACGGGCAGATCCGGGATGATTGTAACCCTATTATTGCTG
Organism: Chitinophaga sp.; assembly: GCF_036566945.1. Classification (GTDB taxonomy): domain Bacteria; phylum Bacteroidota; class Bacteroidia; order Chitinophagales; family Chitinophagaceae; genus Chitinophaga. The sequence goes on from NZ_DATCVJ010000035.1 coordinate 509, forward strand.
GCATGAGTTTGCATACTATCCACCACTTCCAGGAGCATTTCTTCGATATTACACACAATAGGATGATAAGCAAAATCTGAAAACTGTGATTTTATCCAGCGAAGAATACCATCAAAATTATCGAGGGTGATGCGGGAATTCTGCTCCACCCGTTCAATGCTGCTTAGCAAGGTGCTATAATGATGAGTGCCGCTTTGCCATAATGCCGCCGTTTCGATAATCTCGTTTACCGGTGTTCTGAAATCATTTGCGATCAGTGACAGCAGGCGGTTTTTAAAATCATCATCTGCCTGTAATCGTATATTCTTTTCCGTTATACCTGTATTCAATGCGGCGAGGGCCACGGCATGGCGGCGGGAAGCGTAGTACGACAAACAATAGATAGCCGTAAAGATGAGCAGCAGTAACAACCCCGATAATAAAAATATCAGCAGCCAGCGATGGCTGGTTCGCTGCAAATCACTTTGGGCAATAGCCTGTTGCTGCAGCTGATCGGTAATTTGCAGATCCTGCATTTGCTGCTCTTTCAGGAAATAACTGATATAGTCTACCGCTGGTAGTTTGCCGGCTTCCGATTGTTCAAAAGTAGCCATTTGCCGTATCGACGTACCGTAAAGGGCCATTCTTTTCCAGTCTTGTTTTGGTAAATAGTACCCGTATAAATCGGGCATTACATCCATGATGGACTCATCGTCACCAATTTTTTTTGCGAGATGGAAAATTTTTTCGGCGTAGGCAATGGAGTCTACTTTATATCCCATGCTCCTGACGTCTCCTTTTAAATGGAAATAGGCCGTAAGGGCTTCGTCTGGTAATCCTTTCCGACAGGCTTCTTCCGCGAGTGCATTGAGCCGCTTTTCCGTGACTGCAAAAGGCCTGTTTTTTATCGTCGTGAGGGTTTCAAAAAGTTGTGCCTCATACCATTCCATACTAAAAGGATTTTTAACGGCCATGATACGCAGCTCTTTCAGCGCCCATTTTACAGAATCACTTTTTGCGGGATTCTTCCAATAGTATTCCAGGTAATTGATCAGGTCTACACTATAATCGCCCATGTCGGGAAACCGGCTACCAAGCAGCAACGAGCGCTGTTCGTATTCCTGTGCCTTACCAATATTTCCTTCTGCCCGATAGGCCAGTGCCAGGTTGCTGAGGTCTATGCTGATACTCCCGGAATCGCGGAGCTGCTCATCTATCTGCAATGCTTTGTAATTATACACAATGGCCAGTTTGGTATTTCGTTTCTTTGTATAAAACAAGGCAAAATTCGTATAGGCATACGAGGTACCTTTTCCGTCATGCAGGCGCAGGGATATTTCCAGCGCTTTTGTGGCGTACCAGAAACAACTATCGAGATTGTTCCGGTGGTGAAAAAAAGATAGACTGTTCAATGTTTTTATATAGTCACTGCTATCTTTCACCCGATGTAGTTTTTCATGCAGCTTCCTGAACTTGTCCGTTTGGCCAGACGCTGGTTGCCAGCCGCCAACCAGCAGCAGCAGCAGCCCAATACTATACCCCCAATATTTTGTCCTGTTTGATACCATGGTCTATTGCAATTAGTGATTGGCCAGCAACAAAGTATAGGATAATAAAGCCCCTCCTTCCGGAGGATTACCGGCCTTTATCTGTCCGTTCATTTTATAAATAAAGTCACGGCAAATGATGAGCGCCAGCCCTGCTCCCTGTTGACTGCCCGTATGTCGTTTGTTACTGTATTCGAACAGGTAGGGCAAAATTTCTTCTGGTATGCCGGGGCCTTCATCTGCCACTGATAAAGTCATCCGATCGTTGTTGATACTGCTGCGGATATATAGTGTTCCTTTTTCAGGGGAAAACTTAATCGCATTGTGAATAAAGTTGCGATGTATAAACTGCAGCATCTCCCGGTTGGCCCAAACAGCCCTATTATCTGCAATATTGACCACTATCTGCAGTTGTTTATTACGGATGGCTGTTTCCATATAGTGAATCACTTCAGGAATCATGGCGGCGGGTTTACAGGCTTCCGGCACATAAACAAACCCCGACGATTGAGAACCGATCCAGGCCAGTATATTATCAAAAATCTGCAGGGTATACCCGGCAGTACGTTCCACCTCTCTCATCCACCCGGTGGCCTCTTCTGTGGTGAGCACTTCTTCTTTTAAAAAAACGGCAATGTTAATGATATTGCTTAGCGGCGTCCTGAAATCATGTGCCACCACCGATACGAGCTTGTTCTTAAAATCATCGTGTTCCCGCAACAGGTTATTTTTTTCCTGCATTTCCAGGTTCTTTGTTGCCAGGAACCCGGCATTCTTTTTCATTTTTCTGTAGGCACGGAAAAAGTAAATCCCTGTAAGCGTAGCCAGTAGCAGCAATACCGACAAAATACCGGCAAAGTAAAGCCGGCTTTGGGTTTCCAGCTGTTGTTTATATAACAGCTTCGCTTGTATGGCTCTTTTCAGCTGCAAAGCATGGATGTCCTGCTGCAGGGTATAAAAGGAGATATAATCCATTTCACCGGCCGATTTAATGGCGGATCTTTTCTCCAGCACCCGAAGTAACAGGCTGCCATAGTACGCGGCACTATCAGTTTTTTTCTGTTGGGTATACCAGTCGAACAGCCGGATGATATAAGACAATGTGAATACTTTATACCCGCCTTTTACGGAGAATGCGACTGTCTGTGACTGATAATAAATAGAGTCTGCCCGGTGCATGGCCGCGCAGGTAGCGGCCATCAGGTAACCCGCCTGCATACCGGTGTAGTTATCTCCCTGGAGAGAAGCCACCGACATCAATGCCAGCATCTTTTTTTCTGCCGTGACCGTATCTTTTTTCCGGAGTAACGCCTTTATATCCAGCAGGTCCAGCTGCAGCAGGGCCGCCTCATCGCGCTGCCGGGTAAAGGTATTGCGGGCAGTGGCCAGCGCCCATTGAACGGAATCATACTTTTTCGGATCGGCCATGTGTATGCCGGCGTAATGCGTTAATACCTGCGCATAAAGGGTATCCTGCTGCCGGCAACGACCTATCTCCATTGCTTTGGCGGCGTAATCCACAGCAGCCGTATGCTGACCGGATTGCTCGTAATAGGCACTGATACGCATATACAACTCCCCTATGCCAACGGAATCCTTCAATTTTTCATATGCCTGCAACGCGTCCATGTAATAACGGATTGACAGGTAGTTATTATTATTCAGTCCATAGTAGGTACCGAGGCGCTGCCACGCATCTGCCTTCCCTTTTGTGTAATCCAGACGGGTAGCAATTTCCCGGGCCTGTTTGGCATAAAAGAAAGTCGTATCAAGCTTCTTTTGCTGAGATAAAATAGCGCGGCGATTCAGTTGGTCTACATAACGCATACTATCTGTCGGTAAATCCCCTGCCTGCAGCATACCCGCATAACAAATAAAACAGATCAATCCGAACCCTTTCCAGGCGGCTTGCTTAGGTCTGACCAACGGATGGATCATAGAGAGCTGCTTGTTTGATAAATGGTTAAATGCAAAATCTTCCCCGAGAAGAAATAGTCTTCCGGATATGTTTTTCAATAGTGTGTTGAAAGATAGTGGTGTATAATCTGATAATACAATTGTTTATGTTAAAGGAATTTGATTAACGTTCGCTTAACGTTAATAGCTCCTGAATATAAGGAATATTGTTAATAGTAAACGCGTGAGGGAATTGTTTGGCCATTCCTTTCTCCTGCTTTATCTTCCCGCAAATTTTCCAATATCATGAAAAGAATAGCAGCCGTCCTTGTTTTAGTCGCCACCTGTCACCTTTGTTTTGCCCAGGAAGCAGATGTGTACCAGGAGCCGAGTAAAGAAACCGTTGCCTACCAGGAATACCGTGAAAAAATAACCAGGCCACCATATGGACTGGAAAAAGTGCTGTTGCTCATAAAAAATATAAAGGATACTGACGAAAGCGCCGCCCTGACGCAGAAAGATTACCTGTCGTTATCCCTTCGGGAGAAGTTTACCTACCACATGATTCATGGAGAAGCGTATAGCCAGAACTGTGATGCTATGCCACCAGTTATCGATGCAGAGAAAAAAATCTTCGCACAACTGCCGGACGCCTTCGGCGAATACAGCTGGAGCGAGCGTCAGTTAAACTTCCTCCATGCCAACCGTGATTCTGTGATAGCGTTAATCACCGAATCTATTGGCAGAAGTAACCGGATAGGTGTAAACTATAAAAAAGCAGTGATTGAAATCAATGCCAGAGAAATGGTGCCTTTGCTGATCAGCACTTATAACCGGGACCACAAAGACAAAGACATTCTTACCCTGCTGATGATCCTGATGAAAAACAATGAGTACACGCCTTTCCTGACCTCTTCTTCCTATAAAAAATTGTTTGCCGATACAGAAAGCAGTTACCGTGCATTCCTCCACTTCAACGCCGCCAATGAAGAACTGATTATCACGCGGGCCAACAACTTTTACCATGCACTTCCTAAAAAAGGTTAGCGCCATTTTCCTGTTACTGCTCAGCTGCTATGTGGGGCTGGCGCAGGATAAATGTGGTGAAGTACTGATACCCAAAGGCCGGTACTGGATTGGTAAAAAACAACATTTGCTGAATCCACGGCGACAGGTATACACTGACAGCTTTTACATAGCTGCGTGTGAAACGACCAACCGGCAATTTACCGCCTTTGTAACAGCTACCGGCTATGTAACAGATGCGGAAAAACGCCATGATGCCCTTGTGTTTGTACCAGGGCTGCCGGAATTTGAGTGGCACAATGATAGTACTGCCTGTTGGCGTTTCCCCAATGGGATTACGCTTGGCGGCATTGACCAGAAAATGGATCACCCGGTCACTACCATCAGTTATAAAGATGCGCTGGCTTATTGTACCTGGGCCGGTGTGAGACTTCCCACCCTGGAAGAGTGGGAAATTGCTTCCCGTGCAGGCGCTGCTACCGATTATTTTTTTGGCGCCACCAATAACCACATTGGCCACTATGCCAACATCTGGTATGGGAAAGACCATTTGCAGGCCGACAGTACAGACGGATATATGTATACCGCCCCCGTAGGCAGCTTTGCCCCTAATGCCTGGGGCTTATACGATATGTATGGTAACGTATTTGAATTTTGCTCCGGCAAAGTAAGGCCGGATGAAAGTCCCACCCTGGCACATGCCCGCGGTGGCTCCTGGTGGTGCAGTAAGGCTTCCTGCTCTTTTTTCAATTCCGCCGATATTGGCCGCGTACATCAACGGGCCTCTTTCAGCAACCAGGGCTTCAGGGTGGTGAAAAAATAATCATCCGGCAACGTATCTTACTACTTTACCTGCAAATCCGTTTTCAAGGCTTTCGGCAACATCTCCTTCAACGCTACCTCCGGCTTAAAGGGTACTTTAAAATCATTGCCGCTAATCGTCACACCTTCGCAGGCAGTGAGCTCAAAGGAAGGCCTCATGGTGCCCGGTGCCATAAAACCAGTCATCCAGTTGATGCGGTTATTCCGGAAAATAAGGTTCGCCGTACTCCGCGCAGTGAGTACCGGGTAGTCGTATATCTTAAAATCATTGTTTTCTATGCGGATATTCCGGTGTACCATATAGCTTTTTACGAGCGTATGATTTTCCGGCGCCACCGCAATCACAAAATTACCCGGCGCCTGGTTGTAGCCACACCCCTCGAAGGTATTACCGGTAATGGTAACATCGGCCACCGCGCCCGATTCGTACCAGCTGCCGGCATCGTCGGCAATTAAAATAGCGTGCATACCGGTTCGGTAAAAGGTATTATTGGCGATCAGTACTTTTTTGCGGGTGGTGACCAATATACCTCTTGTATGCACACTTTCAAAACGGCAATTTCGTATAGTCAGCGACGGTACCCAGGTGGTATTTTCCAGGCAGTCGCCGATACGCACCCCTGCAGGTATGTCCTTATTAAGCGTTACTTCCATTTCCCGCGCCGACAACATCTTTGCAGCGGCAACGAGGCCATGGCCGTATGTTTGCAATTCCGCGCTATGCACAAAGCCAATACTATCGCCGGCAAAAAAAGCTTCAAAGCCATAGGTCTGGTGGTGCATGAAGCGCAATTTCAATACCCGTGGTGATACAATCTGCGTCACCTGCAGGTGCGTGCCGTGTACATTGATCGGGTCATCATGCAGCCCTTTGAAATGTGCATCTGTAATTTCAATAACACCCTTACAACCGGAAAAGTGCATACCATCCGCAAAGGTCGCCATCACACGCCCGCTGCCTGCGGCAGGAGTTACCTGTATATGGCTGTAGTACAGGTTTTCAGAGAACTGAGAGGTTATACCTAATCCATGCATGTAACGCATATGGATGTTTTCCAGGTGCACATTTTTACAATGCTGTATAAATGCCCCCACCTGATCGCGGATACCATCCCGCACCGAGAGCACATTGCCGGCCTCGCCTTTGAAACGGGAAAAGTCGCCACGAAATTGCACCACACCCGGACTCATCAACATAGCCTTGCTCTTGTAAAAAGGGTCCCAGGAAGAATAGGTATTCACCCCTTTAACGGTATCCGATAAAATCGCGTGGAACTGCTTCAGTCCCCATTTCTCCCCGTACCATTCCAGGCGCTGGTTAATAATGGCAAACCGGGAATCAGGATGCACGGCGGCCAATACGGCCGTGGGAGATACGGCCAGCAGCGTCATTTCAGACATGGAAGGACGTTCAAAGTCTACGCTCACATTGCGCAGGGTCATGTCTTCACAGTG
>NZ_DATCVJ010000036.1:0-4866 GCF_036566945.1 Chitinophaga sp.
AACATCACATAGTAGGAAGATTTGTATCAAGGACATAAAGCAACTTATTAAGGTATCAGGTTGTGGCATGGGCTGAGTGTATAACTTTGTTCCTCTACAAATGCAGTCCGCAGTACTAATTCAAAAATAACCTTCCCCCAAAACGCAAAAAAGAGAGAATCCTGGTCCTCTTTTTAAACTTTATAGTACGGCTCCCAGCCTTTCCTTGATGGAGAACCTACCAGCAATTCATTTGCATGTTTATTATTAGCAATGATTTTCTTTCCCCGATCAAACTGTAATTTCTTTCCTGTTCACTATGCCAGTACACCAAGACTGTGTGAGCCCCCTTTTTAACGGAAGGTCTTTACTGTAGATGATCTTACCTGGATTCAGTTTAGAAGGTCCAGGGTACTATTTACAATAATTTACAAAGGTTACATTTTAATTTACAATCCTAATCCTTCCAGCTGAAAGGATTAAAGTAGTTTCACTGTATCAAACTTTAACAGGATATGATAATAAAAGAGATGCCTTAAGCGGATCGGATTTATCAGGAGATTGATGTACGTTAATTAAAACAACAAAAAATATGAAAAAAGTTATTTATGCACTGATTTTACCGCTGGTTGTGGTAAGCGGACTAGTATTTGCAAATTTCAAAATCAAACATGAAAATTCCAGAAAACCAACCCTAAAGCCACTCTCTGCTGCAGAAATGAAAGCCGAATTGAAAAAATGGGAGGCTACCCCTGAGGGTATAAAGTTCAAAAAATGGGAAGCGTCTCCCGAAGGTAAAAAAGTGCTCGCCGGTGCTGCTAAAATAAGGACGCCTATAAGTGCTTTTACCGATATGGAGGCTGTTGTCACCTCTCTTTCTCTTCCGCCAGGCTCACGATTAGGTTTCGGAGTGATGGCCAGGATTAATGGTGACGATTATATTCTTAGTTTTGGGCTGGAAAAGTCCAATGAATTTCAGCAATTGCGTAGCCTGAAAGTTAACGACAAAATAATTATAAGAAGCCATGGTGCATCGTACGCCCCCAAGTATTCATATCCAATAGTATCGGGCGACTATGTAGAACGAGATAGTAAAATAATTTATAAACGTGCCGCTCAGAAAGGTGGTTGTTGAGTAAATAAATTGCGTAATACGCACGGGGTCATTAAATAACCTTCCCCTGCAACGCAAAAAAAGAGAGGACCGTAGTCCTCTCTTTAAACTTTATAGTACTGCTCCCAGCCTTTCCTTGGTGGAGGACCTACCAGCAATTCATTTGCATGTTTATTATTAGTAATGATTTTCTTTTCCCGATCAAACTGTAATTTTTCTCCTGTCCACTGTGCCAGTACACCAAGACAGAATACCTGGCTCAGTGGACCTGCAATGGCGAATGGAGATCGTGTTTGTTCCTCACCTTTGCATGCCAGCAGGAAGTTCTTAAAGTGATTAGACGGACTTTCCGGTACTGTTGGCAGTTTTCCTGCCATTTCTTTTGCCTTTTCCTCAGGAATAATAGAGAGCGTACTACCGTGGGAACCTCCTTTAAATGTAAGATCCTTACTGTAAATGATCTTACCTGGATTCAGTTTAGAAGGTGCTATAGGACCATTGCTTGGAGGAGGAATATTAGGATCTAGTCCCGATACACCGTATCCCGCAGGAATTGGCGGCAGGTTATCTACTCCATCGTACCAGGTGATATCCAGTGCGGGCATATTTCCTCTTTTAGGGAATTTGAATGCCAGCGTGGAAGACATTGGGTAGAAGAAGTTATTATGACCCGTGAGTTTGATCGGATCAACTTCGTATGGTAAGCCAAGATCGAGGAACTGGTGGGCGGTATCTATGAGATGTGCGCCCCAGTCGCCCAGTGCACCCATACCGAAGTCGAACCAGCAGCGCCACTGGCCGTTTACGAAATCTTTGTTATAGGAGTGCCCCTGCGTTGTCATCTGCCAGATATTCCAGTCGAGGGTAGCAGGGGGCTGTTCTGCGGCCGGGAACGAGGTGATATTTGGGTTCCAGCCATGCCAGCGCCGTGGAGAGTTCATATGAGCGGTAATGGCTGTTACATCTTTGATGATGCCGGCTTCTGTCCATGCTTTAAACTGAAAGTAATTAGCTTCAGAGTGACCCTGGTTGCCCATTTGGGTCACCACTTTCGGATACTTCCTGGCAGCCTTCATCATCAGTTCTACTTCGTTGAATGTGCGTGCCATTGGCTTTTCTACATAAACATGTTTGCCAAGGCCTATTGCCATCATCGTGATGGCGAAATGTGAGAAGTCAGGTACACCGATGGACACTGCGTCAATCTGGTTGCCCATCTTATCGAACATCTGGCGGAAATCCTGGAAACGAGGTACGTTAGGGAACATTTTCATTACCTCCAGGGTATGCGGTGCGCCCATGTCTACGTCGCAGAGTGCCACAATGTTGGCCAACCCTGTCTTGTAGAGCGCCTGGGCGATCTCTCCGCCTCTGTTGCCTATACCAATGAAGGCGAGGTTTACTTTTTCGTTAGGCCCGATTTTGCGGGTATAGTGATAGGGCTTCGCCGCGGCCATCAGCAGGCCAGGAGTAGCGGTGGCCAGGGTGGCTAGCGCGGCCTGTTTTAGAAAGCTCCGTCTTGAGTTGTTATGATTCATACGTGGATTGTTAATTGCTTGCTTCAAAAATATAAAAATGAAATTGCAATCGAAAGCATTAACGATAAAAACTGAAACTTTTACATGAGCGGTAAAATAATATAAGTGCTGACACAAATAAAAAACGGGTACGAGGGAACGGTTTTTTAACCTGGAAGCGCAAATTTTAGTGGACCTGAAAACTTTGACACAAATAATCACGAAGGTTTGAATAGCCCTAATATTTATTGGACTAGCAGTGATTCACTAAAAAAATCTGGGATCACCAAACAACATAAATAGATAAGAGGTTTTTTAATGCTGAGCATTAACCTGGTGCCTAAATTCCGCAAGAATATCGAGCCACTTTTGTTGGTCGGCTTCCTGTACATAATAAAACCTGCCACCGAGATCACTGAGAAAACCGCCATAATTGCTTACTCTGAGTTTCTTCCGTTGACCAGCGCTGAATTCTACGACAAGGAGATATGTTTCCATCCAAATAAGCGCTTCTGCTGGCTTACAGGTAGATTTGGTTAATACTGACGAAGCCTGATTTAACCTCACATGTTTGAGTTTATCTATCTCCTCCCATGTCATTCGCTCGGGTGCCTTTCCATCTGGAATACAATAGAAATCAAAGTTTTTCGCCGTATTCCATTTTATGCAGGGATTCTGCTGCAAGTCACCGGTTAAAAAAGGTAGTAACCAAAAAAGAAAAAAAGCCATAAAATAAAGTTTTATCGAATTTTACAAGGTGTAGTATTAGTGGTTGACACGCCTCCATTCAGGTTTTTTTGCTTTATATTATTTGATTGGAAAAGTCGTAAGTCTTGCCCCAAATCGGCAGGATCAGCGCCTTTCCCTAGTGGCCAGTCCCCTTGAGTTTTGGGGATGTTCAGGCCAGCCGCATTAAGTGCGTCTACTGCGATACTTGTGCAATTATTCGAATTGAGGTGGTATGGTAAATTTGCTTGTGCATTAAAGGTATTCACAATGACTTTGAACTGTTCTGACGTAACCTTTAAAGTTATTGCAACATCATACTTGTCTCCGGAATTGTTAACTAACAGACCTTTTGCTTCCGGATTAATGGGAGAAACAGCCTTGGAGGGGTAGAATCCAACAGTACGTATAACAGTAGTACTTCTACCTCCACTCTGACGGAACCCTAAAAACGTATGTCCTACGGTTAGTTTTGTAGAAGGATCAGAAGAGTTGGGAGTAAGATTTTGATATTGATCTGATAGCAGTACTCTGGTATCTGGGATAGGTTGTTTTACATACAAGGTAACTTCGTAACTGGACAAAGAACTTATAGTAAAACAGCCCATATATTGCGCTAAATCAGCAATAATCTTGTCTGTCGGTGGTATATTCACTAACGTTTTAGTTTTCAATTTGTCAATTGAACCATAATCAAACCCACCCCCATCACCATAGCCGCTACTACTATTGGGTTCTCCTGTTTCGTCACCTGGCAGAATCAAACACTGTCTTACAGTGTAATTATATAGACATCCATAATTCAGTCCATTATAGTACAAACAAGAATACACATCTGTCTCACTACACATCATTCCTGAAGCTCTGGGTAGACTGGTCCTCTTTTTTAGAAATTCCACGTTTGAGGGCGAAGTTCGATCACCGTTAGAAAGGAAACTCCCGTGAAGCTTTCCAGTTTGATCGTATACAAGAATTGAAAGCCCATAATCGGAATTACCGTTCCCCCAGGCTTGTACCAATTGAAAATAGAGTTTTCCTTCTTTCGTTTTTCGAAAAATCAAAGATTGATCTATTTGTACTGAAAACTGATGACCCGTAAGTTGAGCTGTTCTGACATGGAATTGCGAAAGATCTAGAATTAAGCAAGACTCTCCGCTGATTGTCATCTCGTAAGTTTGGGTCCAATCCAGCTCAGATGGTAAAGAATCTACCATGCCATAGGCATTATTGTTGGTGAAACCAGGTTGCATTTTGTAGTAAAGAGCAACTACATCAGTACGGTCGATATTGTTTGGCAACAAAGAATCAGACCGTTTACAACTTGAAATAAACAAAAAAAGGATGAAGAGTATAGAGATAGGTTTCATACAGATGTTGGTTTGAGTGCATCAATTTAAATCCTTCAGCTTAAATCAAAACCGATATATGTCAGATATCTATATTTCATTAGTATTCAGTATATTTAGAAGACTATTTCTCTATTGTAAAAAGCCAAAACCATCTTAAATATGTCGGAAAGACTATTTGCCC
>NZ_DATCVJ010000037.1:0-6538 GCF_036566945.1 Chitinophaga sp.
TAAAAAAAATCATCAAAATCATCAAAATCAGTATAATCCTGAGTAAAGACAAAAATCCGTGCGCGAACAATACGGGGGCTTCCGGTGTTCTAATATCCTGACAATTCCTACCAAACAATCTAAAGGTATTAAAAGCACTACATATGAAATCCTTGTGTACTTTAATCGTCGTGTTATTTGTCTGTGTAGCCTCCTTTGCCCAGAAGCCCCGTATCATCATTTTGGCCACAGGCGGTACTATTGCCGGAGAGGGAGCTTCCGCCGACAGGGCGGCCTATACAGCCGGTAAGGTACCGATTGAGTCTTTGCTGAAAGCCGTTCCAGGTATTGAAAATATAGCCACGATTACGGGAGAGCAGGTAGCCAACGTGGGTAGCCAGGATATGACGATTGATATCTGGCAGAAACTGAATAAACGTATTAATGAGATTTTTGGTAATAATGAGGCAGATGGAATTGTGATCACCCATGGTACCGATACCCAGGAAGAAACATCCTATTTTCTGAATCTGACCATCCGCAGTAGTAAGCCGGTAGTGATCACGGGCTCTATGCGACCCTCCACGGCTATCAGTGCCGATGGTCCTAAAAATTTGTTTGATGCTGTTACAGTAGCCGCCAACACTAAGTCCAATGGACGCGGGGTGATGGTCGTTTTCAACGAAAGTATTTTTGATGGTCGCGACGTAGCCAAAGGCAGTACCACCAAGGTAGATGCTTTCCGCTCTCCCAACCTGGGGCCTATCGGGCAGGTATACGATGGGAAAGTGTTTTATTATATGAACCCGATCCGCAAGTCTGATAAAGAAACGCCTTTTGATATTTCCGCAGATAAAAAGCTGCCTAAAGTGGGTATCGCCTATATGTATGCCGATGCGGAACCGGTATCTATTGAAAATTTTGTAAAAGAAGGTTATAAAGGTATTGTGATTGCCGGCGTGGGTAATGGTAATTTCAACAAAGCTTTTTATGATGCTATTGCAGCGGCGGTGAAAAAAGGAGTTGTAGTGGTAAGGTCCAGTCATGTGGGCTCGGGCAGAGTAACCCAATTTGATGAAGTCGATGATAAAACACTGGGCACCATTGTGAGCGACGACCTTAATCCACAGAAAGCCAGGATATTGCTGATGCTGGGATTAACACAAACCAGCAACAAAGATATTTTGCAGAGTTATTTCTTTAAATATTGATCCTCCAAACATAAGCTATGGCGCTGTCTTATATTAAAACCACGGTAGCAGAGCAACTTGCGTTACAGAAACTGAGTCCGTTTGAGCTAAAAGATACCCTGATTTCGCTGGCGAAGAGTAAAGCAGAAAAAAGCACAGAGATCATGCTGAATGCGGGCCGCGGCAACCCTAACTGGGTAGCTACTATACCGAGGGAAGCGTATTTTTTACTGGGCCAGTTTGGCATTACAGAGTGCCGCCGTAACATGGCCGACAACCACGGATTTGCCGGTGTACCGGAAAGGAGTGGAATTGCCGACCGGTTCAAAGCATTTCTGGCCCTGAATAAAACTGCCCCCGGCGCCAGTTTATTACAACAGGCATATCTATACGGTATACAACAACATAATTTTAAGGAAGATGATTTTGTGTTTGAGCTGGCAGAAAGTATTATCGGAAACGAATACCCGGTACCAGGCCGTATGTTGGCGCATATGGAACCGATCGTGCATGATTACATAGTACAGGAAATGTGTGGCGGACAAGCCACCAAAGGCAAATTTGATTTGTTTGCCGTAGAAGGCGGTACCGCCGCGATGTGTTACATCTTCGATTCGCTGATGCAGAACAAACTGTTGAAACAGGGTTCCCGCATCGCATTGATGGTCCCCACGTTTACTCCGTACCTGGAAATTCCGGAACTGGAACGCTACCAGTTTGAAGTCGTGTATATTAACGCTACCGGTGAAACGAAAGAAGGCCGGCATACCTGGCAATACCCGGAAGAAGAGTTGAAGAAACTGAAAGATCCGGAAATCAAAGTATTGTTTACGGTAAACCCCAGCAATCCTCCTTCCCGCGCCATAGCGCCTTCCGCCATGGATAAACTGGCGGCTATTGTGAAGAAAGATAATCCGAACCTAATGATTGTAACGGATGATGTATACGGTACTTTCGTGAACGGTTTTCATTCATTGGTATCCAAAATTCCATTCAATACCATCTGCGTATATTCTTTCTCTAAATATTTTGGTTGTACCGGATGGCGTTTAGGCGTGATCGTTATACACGAACATAATGTCTTTGATAAGCTGATCGGCGAACTGCCTGCCGCGGGGAAGAAAGCGCTCGCGAAGCGTTACAGTACTACCACCCTGCATCCGGAAAAAATGAAATTCATTGACCGTATGGTGGCCGACAGCCGGCAGGTAGCATTGAATCATACCGCCGGATTGTCTTTACCACAGCAAACACAAATGACCTTATTCAGTTTGTTTGCGTTGCTGGATAAAGAAAATAACTACAAACGGATCGCACAGGAACTGGTACACAAACGTCTGAAGCTATTATGGGATAAGATAGAGCTGGATCAGATGGATGATCCGTTGAACACAGGTTATTATTCTGAAATTGATATTGCTTCCTGGGCCAGTAAAATTTATGGAGAAGATTTCTCCAAATGGCTGCAAAAGAAAATGCAACCTACCGACATCCTTTTCAGACTGGCAGAAAAAACCGCTATCGTATTATTGAATGGCGGCGGATTTGGCGGCCCCCAATGGTCGGTGCGGGTATCGCTGGCCAATTTGCCCACAGACTCCTACACCCTGATAGGAGAAAACCTGACACAAATTATGCACGAATACGTGAGCGCCTTTAAAGAAGAGACAGGCAAAAAGTAGCTTTTTTTCATAATGATTGATGTACAGCGGGTGACTATGCAAGGGTTGCCCGCTTTTTTTTAGCCCGGGGGGAGCGGATAATCGTGGTACGCATTTTGGCGGAATCATTGTAAATAAACAACTTTGTACCATGAAAGCTGTCACACCTCACTTCCGTTTTTGGCTATTGAGCTTCCTGTTGCTATACAGTTACAACTTATCCGCACAACAATATACGGCTACTGACGATGGGGCTACCGTCAAATTTACGATTGTCAATCACCTGGTTTTTACCAGTACGGTGAATGGCTATTTCAAAGGATTGAAAGGCAGTATCCGTTTTGATCCGCACGATCCAAAATCGGCGATGATAGATGCTACAGTAGCCGTAAAAACCATCAGCACAGGTATTGGTAAACGCGACCGGGATTTGCAGGAAGAGAAATATTTTAATGCATCTAAATACCCGGTGATGCGGCTGCAGTCTACCTCTGTGACAGCTACCGACAAGTCTAACACCTACCAGTTCACCGGTGCGCTGACCATCAAAGGCGTTACCAAAACGATTTCTTTTCCTTTCACCGCCGTGTTATCTGGCAATGCTATTCAGTTGAACGGGCAGTTTACCATTAAGCGGAAAGACTTTGGCGTAGGGCCAGATAATGCGATCGACGATAAGTTGACCGTAGATTTGAAAGTACTGGCTAAGAAACAGTAACGGCTATACGCTATCAGCCCGTTGATAGTGTATAGCCCGAATGCCGTTACTGACTTCGTTTACAAAGGTTGGGAAAAATGATGCGCGGAAATATGGAATCCCTGCCGGTGGTACACCCGGTGTGCCGGATGTAATGCGTGGCCGGAATCCAGCTGTACAGAGCGCAACCCTTCTGCTTTCGCCAGCGCCTTAATATGATCCAGCAGCAGTCCGGCATAGCCTCTGCCCTGATACGCCGGCAAACAAGCCAGGTCGTCTATATAAATAATTTTACCGCTGAATAACTTGTTCATGTGCCTGAATCCAGCAAAGGCAACCGCTTTGGAGGGATCATCTTCCGCCGTGATATACACAATCTGATAGTCTTCCTGCTGCATTTCTTTGATCTGTGCCAGGAGATTTTCTTTTTGCAGTAATGGACGCAGGAAAAGAATGACTTCACTGCATGCCTGGAAATCGGCGTCGCTGCGGGCGGTTTGAATAGTGGGCATATGAAAAGAATTACGAATTACGGATTACGATGTCGACTATTTACCTGGGATGCGCTGAGAGGATATACCGATGCGATTCCAGGCGTTGATGATGTTTACCGCCATGATCAGTTCTGCGGTGCCTTTCACTCCGAAATGCCCTACTGCTTTGTCGTAGGTGGCAGCTGTTAATCCCTGTTGGCTGATATGTGTCACCTCTTCTGTGATGGCCAGGATGATTCTTTCTTCTTCACTGAACTGTGGCGATTCGCGCCATGCGCTGAGCAGGTATAAGCGCTGTTCTGTTTCGCCCAGTTTACGGGCATCCTGTGTATGTTTGTCGATGCAAAAGGCGCAACCATTGATTTGTGATGCCCTTACACGGATTAATTCGTGGTGCAATGGTGAAATACTGGTGGAAGAAAGATAATTTTCCAGGCCCAACATCGCTTTAAATGCTGCCGGATCTGTTTCTCTCATGATAAAACGTTCGGTCATGGTACTACTGTTTTGCTTAAAAATTATGTTGCAAAATTAAGATCAACTGGAGTATCTTAGTAGTCCACTTTATAATTGGTGAGTAGTCCAGATGCTTCCATTCAAAACACTTATAAAAATTGATAAATCGCTGAAGTTGCCGGTATATCAGCAGATTGCCAACTGCCTGATAGGGCTGATCCAGGAAGGGATATTGAAACCGGGGCTGTTTCTGCCGGGCAGCCGTTTGCTGGCGTTACAGCTGGAGCTGCATCGCAAAACAGTGATCGCAGCTTACGAAGAACTGATTAGCCAGGACTGGCTCGTGGCGGTGCCCCGCAAAGGCGTAATGGTAGCGGCAAATTTACCGGTAATCCGGCCCCGTAGTTTCCGGAAAACGGTTTCGGCCTATGATGGCGAAGCAGCATTTTCATTTCATACCATACCTACGGTAGCTATACCTGCAAAACCGGTTTTTACCCATACTCCGCTGGTGGTCAACGACGGTTTTCCGGATGCCCGGCTGGCGCCACTCGGCGCCTGGGTGCGGGAGTGCCGCTCTGTAATAGAGAGCCCACGCTACTTCAAATTGCTGATGTACGGCAGCCCTACCGGCAACGAAGCTTTGCGCCGCGAAATGCAAACCTATCTGGGCAACACCCGGGGGCTCAGCATCACCGCCGATCATGTGATGATTACCCGCGGTGCTCAAATGGCCATCTATCTGGCTGCAGCCATGATTATAAAAAAGGATGACTATATCATTGTTGGCAGTCCGAATTATTTCTTTGCAGACCTCTGCTTTGAACAACTCGGCGCCCGGTTACTGCATGTACCCGTAGATGAAGAAGGAATTGACGTAGATGCCATTGAGCAGTTATGCGCCAGCAAAAAAATAAAGTTGTTGTACCTGATTACGCATCATCATCACCCTACCACCGTTACCTTGAGTGCTGCGCGTAGAATGAAGCTGCTGGCCATTATCCGTAAATATAATTTGCCGGTTATTGAAGATGACTACGACTACGATTTCCATTATAGCTCTGCCCCCATTTTGCCTTTAGCCAGCGCAGACCATGGCGGCAATGTTATTTATATTGGCTCATTCACTAAATCACTGGGCTTATCTATCCGCATCGGCTTTATGATTGCCCCGGCCAATTTTATTGCGGGAGCTGCGTCCCTGCGGCGCCTGATGGACCTGGGCGGAGATAATCTTTCTGAACAGGCATTGGCCAATCTGCTGGCAGATGGTACGATAGAAAGGCACCTGAAAAAATCCAATAAAGTATACCACGAACGACGTGACCTGCTGTGTGACCTATTGCAATCGCGCCTGGGAGATGCCGTACAGTTTACGGTACCTACCGGCGGCATGGCTATCTGGTTACGCTTCTCCCGAAAAATTTCTTTAAAAAAACTATCAGAAAAAGCACGTGCCATGGGGCTGCAGATTACCTCCGGTGAGCAATATCATTACGGCACTACTTCGCAGAATGCGATCCGGTTTGGATTTGCTTCGCTTAATAATAAAGAAATTGCAGAGGTGGTGGGGATACTGGAAAAGCTTGTCAGGTAAGGGTTTTGTCTTTCCCAGGATTATACTGATTTTAATGATTTTGATGATTTTTGCTTTGATGATTTTTGATGATTTTAAAAAGATTAAGGAAGAACTATGCAGTATCCGCTTATATCTTCGCTAATCTTTTAATCTTACAAAATCAAAAGAAAAAATCATCAAAATCATTAAAATCAGTATAATCCTGGGAAAGACAAAACTCGCGTTATAAATCGTAAAACTGTTTCGATCGGTTAATCCTCAAATCCCTTAGCAGCCCCGCTTTGGCGCTGATGGTAAAACTAAACTGCCGGTAAGTACCAAATGGAATCAGGTTAATGGATAAATTGAAATCATGCAGGTCGCGCGAGATATACATATTGGTATAGGCGATCTGCATATTGGTGAAATCGAAACCACTGTTCAATCCTATTTTCCATTTGGGCGTAAGACTAAAATCGCCGTTGAAGCTAATGTATTGGGTG
>NZ_DATCVJ010000038.1:0-30776 GCF_036566945.1 Chitinophaga sp.
CTCCTTTGGCTAATAGCTAACAACTAATAGCTAAAACCTAAATTCACAGACCCATGTTCGTAATTAAAAGAGATGGCAGGAAAGAAGCAGTGAAGTTTGATAAAATCACTGCCCGTATTGAAAAACTATGTTATGGTTTCAATACGGAATATGTAGATGCAATAGATGTAGCAAAAAAAGTAATACAAGGTTTGTATGATGGGGTAACCACCAGCGAACTGGACAACCTGGCTGCCGAAACAGCCGCCTCCCTTACCACGAAACATCCGGATTACGCACTGCTGGCTTCCCGCATAGCAGTAAGCAATCTGCATAAGAATACTATTAAGTCGTTTTCCAAAACGATGAAGAAGCTGTATGATTATATTGATCCTAAAACAGGTAAGTCAGCTGCTTTGCTGTCTGATGAAATCTGGGAGATCATTACTAAAAATGCAGACATCCTGGATTCAAGCATTATCTACGACCGCGACTTTGCGTTTGATTACTTCGGTTTCAAAACCCTGGAGCGTTCTTACCTGCTGAAAACAGATGGTAAAATACAGGAGCGTCCGCAACATATGCTGATGCGTGTTTCTGTAGGCATTCACAAAGAAGATATTGAGTCTGCCATCAAAACATACAACCTGATGAGTGAGCGCTGGTTTACGCATGCCACGCCTACCCTGTTCAACGCAGGCACTCCAAAACCACAGATGTCATCCTGCTTCCTGCTCACCATGCAGGACGACAGCATCGAAGGCATCTACGATACACTGAAACAAACGGCTAAAATTTCCCAGAGTGCCGGTGGTATCGGTTTAAGCATTCATAACATCCGTGCAACAGGATCTTACATCAGCGGAACCAACGGTACTTCCAATGGTATCATTCCTATGCTGCGCGTATTCAACGATACTGCACGCTACGTAGATCAGGGTGGTGGCAAGCGTAAAGGCGCTTTCGCGATCTACCTGGAACCATGGCATGCCGACATCTACGAATTCCTGGATCTGCGTAAGAACCATGGTAAAGAAGAGATGCGCGCCCGTGATCTGTTCTACGCCCTCTGGATGCCGGATCTGTTCATGCAACGTGTAGAAGCAAATGGCGACTGGTCATTGTTCTGCCCACACGAAGCACCAGGACTGCACGAATGCTGGGGAGAAGAATTTGAAGCATTGTATGCAAAATACGAACAGGAAGGCCGTGCCCGCAAAACCGTGAAAGCACAAGACCTCTGGTTTGCCATCCTGGATGCACAGATAGAAACCGGTAATCCATACCTGCTGTATAAAGATTCTGCCAACCGCAAATCCAATCAGCAAAACCTGGGCACCATCAAGAGTTCCAACCTGTGTACAGAAATCATCGAATACACCGATGCAAACGAAGTAGCCGTATGTAACCTGGCTTCCCTCGCATTGCCACGCTTTGTGATCGATGGTAAATTTGACCACGACAAATTATACGAAGTCACTTACCAGGCTACGCTGAACCTGAATAAAATCATCGACAACAACTACTACCCTATTGAAGAGGCCAGACGCAGCAACATGCGCCACCGCCCAGTAGGTTTAGGGGTACAAGGATTGGCCGATGCGTTTATCCTCATGCGGTATCCGTTTGAAAGCGATGAAGCGAAGAAACTGAACAGCGAAATATTTGAAACCATATATTTCGCCGGCTTAAACGCTTCCAACGACCTGGCTAAGAAAGACGGCGCCTACGAAACATTCCCGGGCTCCCCTGCTTCCAAAGGTATTCTGCAGTTTGATATGTGGAATGTAAAACCTTCCGCACGCTGGAACTGGGATAAACTGAAAAAGGCGATTGTAAAAGATGGTATCCGCAACTCCCTGTTGCTGGCACCAATGCCTACCGCCTCTACGTCCCAGATTCTCGGCAACAACGAGTGTTTTGAACCATACACTTCCAATATCTACACCCGTCGTGTACTGAGTGGTGAGTTTGTGATTGTGAACAAACACCTGCTGAAAGACCTGGTAGAACTGGGCCTGTGGGATAATGACATGAAGACCAAGATTATTTCGCAAAATGGTTCTATTCAGAACATTGCTGAAATACCTGCTAATATTAAAGAACTGTATAAAACAGTTTGGGAAATCAAACAACGTAACCTCATTGACATGGCAGCCGATCGCGGCGCGTTCATCTGCCAGTCTCAGTCACTGAACCTGTTTGTGGATACCCCAACGAATGCCAAACTTACCTCTATGCACTTTTACGCCTGGAAGAAAGGATTAAAAACCGGCATGTATTATCTGCGTACACAGGCTGCTACACAAGCAGTACAGTTTACCGTGGAAAAACAAGGAGGTCAGCAAATGCAACCAGTGGTGGCCGCCGGTGGCGACAGCGCAGAAGAAGAAATCATTGTGGGTGCAGTTTGCACCATGGAAGAAGGTTGCGTTACATGTAGTGCATAAGGGTTTATGTAAGTATAAATGCGAATCCCTGGCTGAATGGCCAGGGATTTTTTTGTGCGTAAAAGTATACTAATTTCTCTGGGAAGAAGGTTCGTCTATGATGTTGTACTTCTTAAAATATTTTCCTACAACGGAAATAAAAACAGTGCCGAAGATAATTCGTTCTATATCCTGATTTTCCTTATCTGTCAGCCAATGCCATCTTTCAGGAGACAAAAAATGAAAGGCTCTGATAAGAATCATCAAAATGATAATAGCACCAATGGCGTACATACCAATACAAACGAATCGGTGGATGTGAATACGATAATCCTCTCCTCTCACACCTTCCCTAAACTGGTGCTGAAGTTCCTGGTTAGCTAACCGATCCCGTAAATTATCAGGTGTATTTAGTGCCGAGTCAGAACGCGAAATAATATTGAGTTGTTCTTCACTGATAATAGTCATTTCCTCTTCCGGGATCCCATTAATTCCTGGCTGGCTGTTGTTCATTTGGCGTGCGCTGAATTTTTTGCAGATAGTGTTGCTGTATGAGATTATTTGGAATAATGGCTGCGCGAAGTTGTTTTCCGCCCATATCATTCCAGGTAATATCCCAGGGCGTTTCAGGCTGATGGGTCATGGCACTCAGTTGTACGCCGTCGTACTTCTTATACACGTCCCAAATTTTATTCAACAACGGAAAAGCAGCTGGATTGGGCAATGGATATTCATCTCCTACTTTTACCAGTTCTGTTATTTGTGAATTACCATAATGTTTAAAATCCCGGTAAATACTTTGAATAACAGGTCCATACTGCCATGCCTGAATGGCTTCATCCAGCAAAGCCTCATTATACAAAGCAAGATTCCATCCATGTGCGATATAGCATAGCTTAATCAGTTTCATGGGCGTAAGCTCATCTCCAGTATTTTGACTGGACTTAATAAAGAAATTAGCTATCTGGCGCGAACTATATGGCATGTTGTCAAAATTAGACATAAACTACCACTTTTTAAGGATATTAAAAAATCAAAATCAATATGATAATGCAAGTACAATGCGTTGAAATACCACTATTTATAGCGTTCCAAAAGTACTAGCCATTATCGCTCATTATACACCGTTTTATATCGGTATGTACTATGAGGATTTGATTTTTATTCCTTAATTAATAGCAGTCCGTCTCCGAAAAAAACATTCACCCAACAACGCATCCTACATTGTTAGCGTCTTAGTGATTACTACACCAGTAGTAATCTCGTAGCACAAAGATTAACGCCATTACCAGGCGTTAATCCATACATCGATGTTGCCAATACCACAAAGTGTTATCAATATCTATAACAGTGTATATCAAAATCCAGGCTATTAATCTCCCGAAAATAAAAATGCCGCCTCTTATGTAGATGCGGCATTTTTATTTTTAAAACGGCATTACTTCCATCCATCTGTTTGCGCAAGATTATTATTCAGCTGTATTTGTTCTAATGGTATCGGTTCCAGGTAGTACTTATCCAGCCAGCCCACCGGCACCGGATAAAACACCACCGATCCATTGCTATTCAATGTAATCGGCGTACCCGCACCGTAATCCGATACCTGCACTTTGGCGCCCAGCAATTGCTTATTGAAATACTCTCCCTTCTTCCATCTTTTTAAGTCATTAAAACGGAAACCATCTCCCATCAGCTCTACCCTCCTTTCTCTCCTGATTTCCCATAAAACCGGATCTATAGCAGCATCCCGCTTGTTATCGAAGGCGCCATTGATATCCGCTACCACCATATTGGGCAGTCCGGCTCTTGGACGTAATTTATTAATGGTCATATCAGCAATACCCTGATTAAATTGTCCCAGCTCCCACATCACTTCTGCATAGTTGAGCATCGTTTCCTCCACTCTGAAAATAGGAAAATCGGTAGTGGCTACACCCGTAGTACTTACATCGGTAAAAGTATTATACGGTTTGTAGTAATAATATCCGGTAGAAGTATTCATGAAGCCCTGCGCGCCGGCAGTTTTATCGTTCAGGAAGTGTGGCGCCCGGTACAGGTAATACCCAGCCCAGTTTGCCACAGGCAACCTTTTCCGGTTGGCATCATTACCCGGCAGCGTGGCCATGAAATCAATAAATTCATTGTCGTCCGGATTACTGGTACGGGTATACGTTGTTACCTGCCCAGCCGCAATCACCTTATAGGGAGGCAATGCGGTAAAGTATAATCTCCGGTCTCTTTTTCTGAACTCCGCATTCATCGTAGCATCACTGTAACCAGTAGTAGTAGAGGAAATGGGTTTACCATCTGCACAGAGATAACTTTCTACGGCGTCTTTTGATAAATCAGAACCCCAGGAAGAAGTACGTACATAACGCGCAGCATTGTGCCCCGCCTGACCTGCAATGTATTGACGTGCCAGGATAATACCCGGTTTGCCTACCAGTTCTTCCGAATTAAAAACATCATCATAACTGCCCATCACATTTGGGAAGGAAGCCAGTAACTTCTCTGAATAGGTTTTACAAGCAGTAAGATAAGTAGTTGCATCCGGCATATTCCGGTACTTACGCCAGGTGCCCTCAAACAATCCAAAACGCGATAATAAGGCCCTGACCGCATGTACATTAATGGTGTTAGCACCATCACCATCTGTTTTGATGTGCGACTCTGCCCATACCAGGTTATCCAGGATGTTTTTTGCTACCTGATCCCGGGGTGTTCTGGGACCATACAGCACGCTGGTGGAAGTGTCTGACACCTTATGCTCAATCCAGGGTACATCGCCATAGGCGGCCAGCAACTCGTAATATTTCATGGCCCGGAAAAAGTAGCCTACGCTCCTCCAATGATCTTTATCTGTCTGATTCATCGAAGACTGATCAATATTATCCAATGCAATGTTGACCCTGCGAATGAAGCTGAAATCCCACTGTGTACCAGAGGTCACCGCAGGGATGATCTTTAACTGAAACGCATAGGGTGATTTATTGGCAACGTTATAACCGTTTACAAAATTATCGGAATTGAATTCCCCTGCCGGCACATCAATGTCATAGTTAGGCAGGTATTCATAACAGCCCCACATATACGTTTTGAAATTATCAGCCGTTTTGAAGGAAGTAGCTTCCGTCATTTTATCCAGGGGTAATTTATCGAGATAGTCTTTATTACAGGCTGCTGTAGCCAGCAAAGACAGTAGTAGAAATGTATTTCTTTTCATTACACACATTTTAAATAATCAGTCATTAAAAGGAAGTATTAACACCGAAGGAGAACATTCGCATCATTGGGTAATTAATACCATAGCCTTTATCGTCGGTAGAAGTAGGATCTAAACCTTTAGGGAATTTGCTGAAAGTAAAGAGGTTCTCACCACTGAAAAATACCTGTAACCTGTTGAAGAAAATTCTTTTCAGCATGGATTCAGGCAAACTGTAAGCAAGACTCAAATTCTTGACACGCATATAGGCGGCATTGGTCATATACCTTGTCTGCACAAATTTGTTAATCGCAGAGTTACCCGCTGCTTTGGCATAAATACGTGCGTAATGTGCATCGGTATTAGTAGGTGTCCAGTAATTCAGTTCATGCTGGAATATCGTCCCAAACTCATAGTTATAAGGGAATGTGAGGTTGTTACTGATCCAGAGATCACGTTTACCTACGCCTGCCAGCACAAAAGAGAAGTTCCAGTTTTTATACCCAACGCCTCCATTGATACCATACTGCAGGGCGAGGCGGTTGTTACCTATAATGGACACATCGCCGTGGCTAGCCAGGGTATTCTGCCCGTTGGTAATCACACCATCACCGTCAAAGTCTTTATACAACACATCTCCGGCGTTAGGCGTTACGAGGTTTGAGCCATTTCTTATCTGTTTCGGTATACCAGACTTTATGACACCATTGTCGAAATCTGATTCCTGGTATAAGCGATCGGTGGTATATCCCCATATTTCGGCCATATCTCTTCCTACATAGTAGGTGCTCAACGATCCTGCTTTGTTATTATCGAATTTGGTAATTTTTGATTTGAAGTCATAGAGGTTAGCGGAGATGTAGTAGTTAAATTCTCCCACCTTATCTCTCCATTCCAGCAATAACTCATATCCCTGTGATTGGAGGTTGGCCGCGTTTTGCAGCGGAGCGCCGGTACCCAATACTGCCGGTAATTGAATCGCACTGGTCAACATATTTAATGTTTGTCTTCTGTACCAGTCGGCAGATACATTCAGGCGGTTATCCAGGAAGCCCGCATTGATACCAAAATTTAACGTCCTCACTGTTTCCCAGGTAAAATTAGGGCTTACCAATCCAGGCGTACTTAAAGTGGTGGGACGTGCACCACCTACCATCCAGCCGGTCAATACCGGATTCATTGCATCCAGGAAGCGATATGGATCAATGTCCTGGTTACCTACTTCTCCCAGGGAAGCTCTTAGTTTCAGCTCCGACAACACTGGCTTTAAGCGGCGCATGAAATTTTCTTCTGTTACGCGCCATCCGGCGGAAGCGGAAGGAAAGAATCCCCATCTGTGATTAGTCGGGAATTTAGAAGATCCATCCGATCTGCCGTTTACTTCCAGCAGGTATTTTCCTTTATAATCATAATTAATACGTCCAAAGAATCCTTGTACACTCCATTCCAGGTAATTGTCATCGGCGGTAAGATTACCTACAGCGGTGGAGATCGAGGGCAGATCAGCAGAAATCATCTGTGTCTTGTTTGCCCAGAGTGCTTCACTATGAAAATCATCCTGGTTATAGCCTGCCATCGCCGCGAAGTGATGGTCTTTGAAGGAGGTATTGTAGTTCGCGTAAACATTCAGGGTGCGGCGATCATCCGATTGGTTGGACTTATAGAAACCAGCGTTGTTTGGAGGTACTGTTGTCTTTACCACAAATTCAGAAATATCAGCGTAGTTAAAAGACTTGTTGTAACTGGTCACTGTTTCCCGCAGATTTTCATACAGGTATTCACCGGTAACAGTGAGTCCCTTTACTGGTTTGGCAATAACCTTTCCCATTAAGCGAATATCGTCAAACCGGTCTTTTGTAGGAACTGAATTGAGCAGGAGATTCTTGGGCGTTCCAGTGGGGTACAGCACACCACCGATAGTCATGGTATCCACAGTTGGTACGTAAGAAGGGCTATTGCTGGCAGTTCCCCACAACCAGCCACTGTTAGGATCTGATTTAAGAGAGTTATAATAGCTCGCATCCAGTTGTGTGGTCAACCACTTTGTAACATCTGTACTGAGATAAGATTTTACGTTATAACGTTTGTAGGAATCTGCATTGGACACCATGATACCATCTTCTTTTACGGTACCCAGGGAAATGCGGTAAGTTGTTTTTTCGGAACCTCCGCTTACAGCAAAATCATGCATCTGTTGAATACCTGCGTTGTCGAATAACTGGCCGATAACGTCTGACTGGGCCAGCTGGTATCTTACACCTGCATCCGTAGTATATCCCAATGGAAATTTAGAAGGATCTGCTTTGTAGTCATTCAGGAATTGCAGCCATTTATCCACGTTCTGACCTGTCCAGTAGGCGCCGTAGCCCATATCTTTATAGGCTTGAACGGTAGCGAGCGGACTGGCTGCCTTCGGGATAGAACTGGGGGTAGAAAAAGTAAAGTTGTTGTTATAATCGAATCTTGCCTTACTGTTTTTTGAGCCTTTCTTTGTGGTGATCAATATCACACCAAAAGCAGCGCGTGCGCCGTAGATAGCAGCGGAGCCTGCATCTTTCAATATGGTTACTGTTTCAATATCATTGGGATTCAGCAAATTCATGGGGCCGCTGAAAGGGATATTGTCCACAAGAATCAAAGGAGCACCATTACCGTTAATACTGGCAGTACCCCGAATATTGAAAGAAAACCCTCCACCCGGCTCACCAGTGCCTGAAGTTACCTGCAGCCCGGGTACAACGCCCTGTAATAACGTACCGGTAGTACTGGCAGGACGGTTACCGGCTATTTCATCCATCTTAACGGTATTCACGGAGCTGGTAAGATTGGTTTTCTTTTGTGTACCAAATCCTACTACTACGATCTCATCTATTTTTTTATCAGATGGTTTCAATACGATGTCGACATTGCCGGACTTGGTCACCGGAATTTCCATTGGATCGTACCCTACGAAGGTAATAACCAATGTACCTCCTTTGTCGGGGATATGTAGGGTGAAAGCGCCGGTAGCATCTGCTGCGGTTCCTTTGTTGGTACCTTTCAGCGAGATGGTGGCGCCGGGAAGTCCCATACCTTTCTCGTCGGTAATGCGCCCTCTGACAACGATATCGGCCAATACTTCCGCCGCATTGGGAGGCGTAGCCTTTTCTTTGATCACGATTGTTTTTTCGTAGATCTTATAATCAAACGGCTGCCCGATGAAACATAAGGCCAATGCCTTTTCCACCGGCATATCACGGATGGTAAGATCTACTTTGTTGGCGCGCTCCAACAAGTGGCTGTCGAACCAGAAATCGTAGCCTGTTTGCCTGGTGATAGACCGCAGGACTTTCTCCAATGAAATTTTATCTGCGGTAATTGTCACGTTCTGAGCGCTCGTTTTGGCGGACAATTGCAGGCAGACAGATAATAGGAATAACACTGTCAGTTTCATAATCAATAGCTTCTTTAGTAAAGACCATTGGCTGAATTCCCTTTTTTGAGAGGAATGCAAGAAAATCATACTTTTGTTTTTAGGCGTGTCAAAAAATGGCTTCTTACCAGGAAGCCGTGTTTGTGCGATCAAATACTTTGTGCATGCCGATACCAGGCCGGAGGTCTTACCAGGACTTCCGGCTTTATTTATACCTGTTTTTAGTGTCAGGATGCTACGGCAACACCGTTAACTTTTTACCTTCGAGCTGGAAGTTGATGCCATACAGCTCCATGATTTTTAATACGGCCGTCAGGCTTTTGTCTCGTGAAATTTTTACGGTGAAGAAGCGATTAGGTACTGCCCCCCGGTATACAATTTCCACATCATACCATCTTCCCAGTTGCTGCATAATAGATTTCAGGTCTTCATTGCTGAACTGAAATACATTTGTTTTCCAGGCAAGCGCTTCTTCCATATCAGCGTCCTGGTCTATCATCAACTGGCCATCTGGTGATGAAATGGCTTGCTGTCCGGCAGTCAGCGTTTTCATTGTTCCTGATGTATGCTGGCTGATCTGAATTTTTCCTTTTACTAAAGTTGTTTTGATGGTTGACTCCTCTTCGTATGATTTAATATTGAACGCGGTTCCTAATACCTTAATCTCCTGCCCCTTGCTTTTTACAATAAAAGGCTGCGATGCCGCAGCGGCTACCTCAAAGTAGGCTTCTCCGGAAACACTCACCACTCGCTCTTTTCCGGCAAAAGGTGCCTGAAATGAAATGGTGGATGCTACGTTTACCCATACCTGGCTGCCATCCGGCAGGGCGATGAGCAATGGTTTACTTCCCCTGGGAACGGTGATGGTATTGAGTTCCGGGGCGGCAGACCGGGAGTTGTATGCATATTCAATTTTATCCGGCGATAATTTCTGTGCTAGATTACTACCTGGTATAATATCGGCGCCCGTCTGTAAACTGTCTATATACACTCTTTTGCCATTGCCTAATGTTACATAAGCCCTGTTGGTGGCCGGCGATGGAATATCTATGTGCGCTTTCGGCGTAGTGGCGACTTCTGTAGGTACAGGTGTACGCCAGCGATAAACGAAATAAGTGGCTGCTCCTACCACCAATAAGCAAATACTGGCGGCATACAAGGCTATCCTGCGGTAGTTAGGCACCGAACGAACATTAGTCGTAGTATATTCCTGCAGTTGTTGCCAGATCCTTGTTTTGGTGTGATAGATGTCCTGTAACTCCTGCCTGACAACAGCTTCGTTGCGAAACTCTTCCATCAGGGCATAGTTTTCCTCGTTGGCATTCAACCACGTATCTAACTCTACCTGTTCTTCAACGGTGAGTTCCCCTGAAAGATATTTCAGAATGAGAGCTGTTATTTGTTCCTGTTCCGGCGGCATTCAGCGCGATTTAGTACTGGTTGTATGGTATAAACACCATTAACATTCAATTGTCCCGATTTTTTTTAATTTTTTTTTAGTGAGACAGAAAAATAAGGAGGTGCAATAATTCATTCTTTAACAATTTCGTGCGTAATTGTTTGATGGCTTCGGTTTTAAGATTCCTCACTGTTTTTTCGCTAATCCCTGTCTGGCCGGCAATTTCGGCATTCTTAAATCCTTTAAGACTCAATTGCAGGATGTTGGCCATTTTCCCTGGCAGCTTCTCGATTTCCAGGTACAGATGCTGATAAATTTCCTCCTTTATATTACTAAATGAATCCAGCGACAGCTGTTCATCTGACTGTTGTCTGGCTAATTCCTGGTGACGACGGGTCATGCGGTCTTCATCCCGCAAATGATTGAGACAGGCATTTCTGGCAATAGTATATAATAATGGGCTGATATTGGAATAAGTAGACAGACTACTGCGTTTATCCCATAGCTTTACAAAAGTTTCTAAAGTTATATCTTCCGCCACCTGCCGGTCTTCCACAAATTTCAGCGAAAAAGAGAACACCAACAGAAAGTAATAATTATACACTGTTTCAAATGCTCCTTTGTCATTATCGGACAATTGCCGGAGCAATACTATTTCATCAAATGGTAGGTAGGCAGACATTAATAATCAATCCTGTATCTGCGCTAATATAGTAAATGCCCATGTTCCAGACAATTATTCTTTCCGTGTGGCATCCGTCAACCGAACTGTCTTTTTCAGGAATAATGTTTTCCCGGCCCGGTGGTACAAAATTCTTTCCCGGCTATCTGTTTAATAAATATTTCCGGCGTAGTGCCCAGGAAATGATGAAAGTCTTTTATCAGATGACTCTGGTCATGATAGCCAAAATCGTGGATCAGATCATACCAATCGATCTCCTTACCCGGAGTATTTTCTATACGATGAATCACCTGTTTGAAACGGAGAAAACGCAACATCTCTTTGGGAGAATATCCTACATATTTTTTAAATCGTAACTGTATGGAACGTTCAGATAAATCAGCATCAGCAGCAATGGCTTTGGCTGGCTGTATGAGCGGGTCGTTAAAATAATCTGCGCCCTGCAACAGCGGTCTGGCGGCATCTTCCGCATCATGCATAAAAGTAACAATATAATCACTCAGTATCTGGATCCGTTCTTCCATACTGGTAGTCCTATACAGGATCTGCCACAATTCTTCGTAGCCTGCGGTAATAAGATGATGATGCAACTGCTCTCCATTCAGTTCATCTACCGGGGCCTGAAACAAACGATAAAACCCATCGAGATTAAATATTACTACCAGCAAATCGCCATCCGGCCCCATCTCGTAATTCAACATTTTCCGCAACGGACCCAATATCCCTATTTTATCTATTTGCTGCACTCCTAACGATTCCCCGGCAAAAGAAATATTTACCGGCGCACCGAAATTGAAGGTCAGCATCATTTCGTAGTGAGGCGACAGATGGTGGATAACAGGCAATTCATCGGCAGCTGTCTGCATCGCATACAAATGCTTCACGATATCTGATAGTGGCGGTTCTACCTCAAAACGTCTGCCTGTTGCCATAAAGAAAAAATTAATTCTCGTCGTCCTGCAAATCTTCTGCCTTAAAGCCCCACTCACTCAACAGCGTGTTATATTGTGCATCCGGTAATCCCTGTTGTTGGTAATGCCCTGCCAGTGTTTTCTGGCGCATGGCTTCGTAGATACTCACGGCGCATGCCACGGAGATATTCAGGGAGCGGATAATGCCCATCTGCGGGATAATAAAATTCCCATCCGCCATGGCTCTTACATTATCACTTACCCCATTCTGCTCATTACCAAACACTAATGCCACAGAGCCCGAGAAATCAATGTCATATAAGCTCACCGCATCGGCAGCCAGGTGAGTGGTCAATATCTTATCATAATGCTTACGCAGTTCGGTAAAACAATCTGCGGCATTATCAAAATCATGTATCGTAAGCCATTGTTTGGCACTGCTGCTGCTTCTGTGTCCCCAGTTCTTTATCCGTGGCGGTTTTGAGGTGATAATATAAATATCCTGTATCCCCACGGCATCGCATGTACGCATCACGGCGGCCACATTATGCGGGTCCTGTACATCCTCCAGCACCACTGTCAAGTTAGCCTGCCGCTTGTTAAGTACCGACAGTAATCGTTCTTTTCTTTCCGGTGTCATGCTGCAAAAATAGCAAAAAGCTAAAGGCAAAAAGCAAAAAGGCATTGTAGCGGATGGTTTTCGCATAAATCTCCCCGGCAATTGCTTTTTGCTTTCCGCTTTCTGCTTTCTGCTTATCTTCACCCCCAAATTAAAATGAACCTATGCTCAAAAAGATCCTAAAAATTGTGGGTATCACAATGGTGGTCTTGATAGTGGCCGCTTTTGCCGTACCCTATTTCTTCAAAGACAAGATCATCGCAAAAGTAAAAACGGAGCTGAACAACCAGCTCAATGCCAAAGTGGATTTTAAAGATGTGGATATCAGTGTATTCCGTCATTTTCCCCGGCTGGCCGTTGGCCTGGAAGACTTGCAGGTAGTAGGTATCGGTGAGTTTGCAGGCGATACCCTTCTCGCAGTAAAACAAATCGATGTAGCCCTTAATCTCATGAGTGTAATAAAGGGAGATAAGATGGATATCTATAACATCGCTCTTATACAACCACGGATACACGCTATCGTTAATAAAGACGGCGCCGCCAACTGGGATATTACCAAACCCGACACCACTGCGGCCACACCGGCCGATACCAGCAAAAGTAAATTTGCACTTCGCCTCCAACAATATAAAATTGAAGACGCATACATCAGCTATGATGACCGGCAGGGTAACATGGCTTTACTGGTGACCGGCTTAACACATTCCGGCACAGGCGATTTCACGCAAGACCAGTTTCTCCTGCAAACCAGCACCGTAGCGGACGGCATCACCTTCAGATATGGCCTGATCCCTTACTTGTCGCAGGTGAAAACCAAACTGGATGCCGCCATCCAGATAGATAATAACAGTAACACCTATACGTTTAAAGACGGTAAGGCAACGATCAATAACCTGGAACTGGCCCTGCAAGGGTTTTTCAAACTGGTAAATGATTCCACCTACGGCATGGATATGAGCTTTAAAGCTCCTTCTACTAATTTTAAAGACCTGTTATCATTAGTACCTGCCATCTACAAAACAGATTTTGATAAGATAAAAACCAGCGGTACTGCTGCTTTCGACGGATTCGTAAAAGGCAACTACTCCCCTGTGCAAATGCCTTCTTTCGGACTGGACCTGGCCGTGAAAGATGGCTTCTTCCAATATCCTGACCTGCCAAAACCAGTAAAAAATATCCAGATAGCTATGAAGATCAGCAACCCGGATGGGGTACCTGATCACACGGTGGTAGATATGCCTACCGGCCACCTGGAAATGGACAACACCCCACTGGATCTGCGCGTACTGGTTAAAACACCGGTCTCCGATCTGTACGTGGATGCTGCTGCCAAAGGAAAACTGGACCTGTCTAAAATTACCGAATTCGTAAAACTGGAAGCCGGTACCAACTTATCCGGTTTACTCGACGCGGATATCAGCGCCAAAGGCAATATGAGCGCGATCGAAAAACAACAATACGATCGCTTCTATGCCGCCGGCACCCTGCAACTGAGCAACATGCTCTACAAAAGCAAAGACTATCCCGATGGCGTAAAAGTGAATAATCTCTCGCTACAGTTTAACCCCAAAAACGTAACGGTAAAAGACCTCAACGGACAATACCTGGGCACCAACTTTGAAGCAAACGGAGAGGTGAATAACCTGCTCGCCTATACGTTAAAAAATGCACCACTCGATGGCAAATTCAATTTCAAAGCAGATGAAATAAACCTGGATAAATGGATGGGTACTACGCCCACTGCCGCCGATCCGGCTACTGCTAAAAAAGATTCCGCTGCCGCCATACCGTTTGCCGTTCCTGCCAACCTGGATATAGTGCTGGCCGCTAACGTCAATAAAATACATTACGACAAAGCCGATCTTACCAATGTAAGCGGCAACCTCCTGGTGAAAGATGAAACCGTGAACATGCAACAGCTGAAAGCCAACGCATTACAGGGTACCATGGAAATCAACGGCAGTTACAGCACCAAAGCCAGCAAAACCAATCCGGATATTAACCTGGCTTACGATGTGCAAAACCTCGACGTACAACAAACCTTCAACACCTTTAATACCGTACAAAAGTTAATGCCCATCGGGAAATTCCTTTCCGGAAAAATTAGTTCCCAGTTAACCATGCACGGTAAGTTAGGAAAGGACATGTCGCCCGACCTGAGTACCCTTACCGGTGATGGCAACCTGTTGCTGATACAGGGTTTCCTGAAACAGTTTGCACCGGTAGATCAACTGGCCAGTACCCTCAACGTGTCGCAACTGAAAGATATCTCCCTTCGTGATATTAAAAACTATTTCTCTTTTGAAAATGGCCGCGTAAAAATCAATCCGTTCAATGTAACGGTGGCCGGTATCAAAATGAATATCGGTGGTTCACATGGCTTTGACCAGTCGCTCGATTACACCCTGCAACTGGCATTACCCCGCAGTATGATGGGCTCCGCCGGTAACACCCTGGTGAATAACCTGGCCTCACAGGCGCAAAGCAAAGGCATCCCGGTAAACCTGGGCGACAGCGTACACCTGCAGGTGTTAATGGCTGGTAACATCCTTAAACCAAGCGTAAAAACAGACCTGCGCGAAACCGCCAACAGCCTGAAATCACAGGCCACTGAACTGGTAAAAAATAAAGTGGATTCGGTAAAAACAACGGTAAAAGATAGTCTTAACCAGATCAAAAATACCGCAGTGAATTCCCTGAAAAATGAATTAAAAAATCAGCTCAGCGGTAAGAAAGATTCTACACAAACCGCTGCCAACAAACCGCTGGATAATGTGAGTAAACAAGCCGGAGAGTCTGTAAAGAATACACTGAACGGACTGTTTAAGAAGAAAGCCAACAACACGGATACGACGAAGCATTAAAGAATTACGAATTACGAATTACGAATTACGAATTACGAATTACGAATTACGAATTACGAATTACGAATTTGCGGGAAGATAGTAAACGCGAAGATCAACGGCCGCTTGCATCTCCCCACAAATCCGTAATTCGTAATTCGTAATTCGTAATTTTTTCCGTACCTTATGGTAACCAAAACCCCGGACCATGTTGTTGCGATTCCTTCATACGACGTACTGCAATGCTGCGATCTTCGCCGGTGTACTATTCTTTCTGATGGGATATATTATTCACCGCTTCCCGCCTAAAAGCACCAAATCCTGGTATGGTTACCGCAGTTTCCTGTCTACCAAAACACCGGAAATGTGGCATTCTGCCAATGAATATGCCGCCTATATTTCCAGACGTGTAGGTGTTATTCTGCTGGCCACCGGTGTGGCCTGTGCACTGATATTTGAAAGCCAGTCGGACTGGTTCCTCTACATCACCGTGGGCGCAGTAGTAGCAGGTACCATGTACATGGTGGGCGATACAGAATGGCAGTTAACCCGGCATTTCGATAAAGATGGCAAACGTATTCTCCCGGAATAGCCACAAAAAAGGCGCTGCTCACGCAACGCCTCTCTGCATATGTAATTATAAACCCTTCTTTTTTTACCTACAGTTTTCCCTGTATATCATGCTCAGGTACTGACTGATAGCTCTCTTTCATTTTACGCAGTTTCTCTTTACCATAAGCCAGGCGCGTGATCACCACGTACAATACCGGCACAATAAAGATCGCCAGGAAGGTAGCAGTAAACATACCACCTAACACCGTCCATCCCATGGTTTTACGCGCTTCCGCACCCGCACCGGAAGAAAATACCAGTGGCAGGATACCCAGCAGGAAGGCCAGGGAGGTCATGATAATAGGACGTAAACGCAGCTTGGCTGCTTCTACAGCGGCTGTTACCAGGTCCATACCTCTATCCACACGTTCCTTCGCAAATTCCACAATCAGGATCGCATTCTTGGCCGACAAACCAATCAACGTAATCAACCCAATCTGTGCATATACGTTGTTGCTCAGCTTAGGCAGGAAAGTCAGCACCGTAATGGCCCCAAAGGCACCAATAGGAACCGCCAGCAGTACCGAGAAGGGTACCGACCAGCTTTCATACAATGCGGCCAGAAACAGGAACACAAAGATGATAGAGAGGGCAAAGATATATACCGTCTTAGACCCGGATAATAATTCCTCACGGCTCAAACCGGAAAATTCATAGCCATATCCATCCGGTAATGTTTGTGCTGCCACTTCTTTCAATGCGTTGATAGCATCACCACTACTATATCCCAGCGCAGGTCCACCATTTATTTCCGCAGAACGGAACAGGTTATAGTGAGAAATTACCGGCGCTGTTTCAATTACCTTGTAGGAGGTCAGCGTACTCAATGGCACCATAGAACCGGCAGCATTGCGTACAAACAACTGGTTCAGGTTTTTGATATCGCCACGGTAAGTAGAATCTGCCTGCGTTACCACACGGAAGTTACGCCCGTAAATAGTGAAGTCATTGATATAGGCACTACCCATATACGTTTGCAGAGCAGAGGCAATATCAGATATTTTCACACCCATTTTCTTTGCTTTTTCGCGATCTATATCCAGCTGATAACCCGGTGTACGCGCGGTAAAGAAGGAGAATGCCTGTGCAATTTCCGGACGCTGATTAGCGGCGGCCAGGAACTTTTGTAATACGCCTTCAAATGCCTTGATTTCACCAGCGCCCCTTTGCTGTAACACAAATGAGAAACCGGCAGTTTGTCCCAGACCTGGAATAGCCGGCGGTTGTATCACTACCACATTGGCTTCTTTGTACTTGCTCAGCGTTGCCCTCACTTTGGCCACCATACCGGTGATCTGTAAGGAATCTGCTTTACGTTCCGCCCATGGATCGAGTGAACAGAAAATCGTGGCGCTGTTGGATTTGGTCGCAAAGCTCACCGCATTCAAACCACCCAATGCTGCATAGTGTGCAATACCCGGGATCTTTTCCAGGTCTTTCATCATCGCAGACATGACGCTTACCGTACGTTCTGTAGAAGAAGATTCCGGTAAGTCAAACGTGATGATCAAACGGCCTTCATCTTCCGTAGGAATAAAGCCGGTAGGCTTATTCTTGAATAACATCATCGTACCTACGAAAATGCAAAGCAGGATTACCATTGCA
Source organism: Chitinophaga sp. (assembly GCF_036566945.1). GTDB lineage: Bacteria > Bacteroidota > Bacteroidia > Chitinophagales > Chitinophagaceae > Chitinophaga. The sequence continues at coordinate 17,694 of NZ_DATCVJ010000038.1, forward strand.
TAACGGAAGTAATGAATACTTTTCTTCACCCCCACAGAATAGCGGGAAGTGGTATGTCCGAACCAGCGGTTGAATTTAAAGAAAAACTTGTTCAGTCCTTTTGAATCCTTGTCGAGGTGCATAGGCTTCAGCAACAGGATACACAATGCTGGTGTTAATGACAACGCCACGAAAGCGGAGATCATTACAGAAATAGCGATCGTGATCGCAAACTGCTGGTATAAACGGCCTACGATACCGGGTATAAATCCTACGGGTACAAACACCGCCGCGAGGATCAGGGCAATCGCAATAACAGGTCCGGAAATTTCTTTCATGGCCTGTGCGGTCGCATCTCTCGGCGTCATTTTCTCATGATCTATATTATGCTGCACCGCTTCCACCACCACAATGGCATCATCCACCACAATACCGATGGCCAGTACGAAACCGAACAAGGTTAATGTGTTAATGGTAAATCCGAGTGGTATAAAGAAGATAAAGGTGGCGATAATAGATACCGGGATAGCCAGGATCGGAATCAGCGTAGCACGCCAGCTCTGGAGGAACAGGAATACCACGATCACTACCAGAATCAGGGCTTCCACCAGGGTGTGTATTACTTCCTCAATAGATACTTTTACTACTGATACTGATTCAAACGGCACCACATAATCCACATCCTGCGGGAATTGCTTTTTCAGCTCTTCCATGGCGGCGGTTACGTTGGCAGCCGTTTCCAGTGCATTACTACCAGGTGCCTGGTACACGAGCAGATAAGCCGCACGTTTACCATCTACATAGTTGTTACCGGCATAGTTAAATTTACCCAACTCTACGCGGGCTACATCTTTCAGGTATACCAATGTTCCATCCGCAGGGCGGGTTTTCACAATGATATTTCCAAATTCTGCCGGTGTAGACAAACGGCCTTTGGTGAAGATGTTGTATTCAAATGTTTGTCCGGTTTGTTGTGGTGGCGCACCTACGGAACCCGCGGTGATCTGCGCATTTTGCTCGGCCAGTGCGGCACGGATATCATCGGCGGTAACACCCATTTCTGCCAGCTTATCGGGCTTGAGCCAGATACGCATACTGAAATCATCGGCACGGGTAAAGATATCACCTACTCCTTTCGCTCTCAGCAACGCATCTTTTACGTATACGTTGGTGTAGTTATCGAGGAAAGTAATATCGTGTGTGCCTTTGGGAGAATACAGGGCCACCAGCATGAGGATGCTGGGGTTACGCTTTCTAACGGTTAAGCCTAAACGCTGTACTTCCTGTGGCAGGGTAGGTTGTGCAATACCTACACGGTTCTGCACATCCAGGGCGGCAATGTTAATGTCGGTACCTACTTCAAAGTTTACCGTCATACTCATTTGTCCGCTACTGGTATTGTTGGTGTTGATGTAAGTCATACCCGGCGTACCATTTACCTGTACTTCCACAGGGGTAGCCACGGTTTGCTCCACCGTTTGTGCATCCGCACCGGTATAGGTACCTGTTACCTGCACCGTGGGGGGCGAAATCTCCGGATACTGGCCAATGGCCAGGTTCATCATCGCCAATATTCCCACCAGTACCAGTACAATAGATATCACTATTGCCGTCACGGGTCGTTTTATAAAAGTATCTGCAATCATGATCTTCGCTGTTGATTCTACTGATAAACTATTTCTTCACAGGCGCGCCTTGTTGTGCGGCGGCTGGTATTCCAATCTGTATTTTTCCACCATCACGTAAACGCTGGAAGCCTTCCACAATAACCTGATCACCAGCCTGTATGCCGTCCATGATCACTATTCTGTCACCGAGTTTAGGACCGAGATGTACTTTCTGCTGGGCGGCTACAGAGTCTTTGGCAATAAACACGAAATATTCGCCCATCTGCTCTGTAATGGCTTTGTAAGGGATGATCAGTCTGTCGCCGGACTGTTCATTCAGTACGCGTAACACGCAGCTCATGCCGTCTTTCAGTTTATCATCCGGGTTATTGAATTCAATACGCACGCGGATAGTACCGGTTTGGTTATCCACACCGCGGTCAATAGCAAGTATTTTACCGGCGTGTACATATTCTGTACCATCAGATAACTGCAGGCGGAACGTAGTATCGTTGGCGTTACCCTTGCCCTGCATGGCAGCAAAGCGGGGAATATCATTTTCTGTTACCACAAAATCCACTGCTATTGGATTTTCACTGGAGATGGTATTCAACAGGGTGGTGCCGGGGCTCACCTGAGCGCCCAGTTTCACCTGGGAAATACCAATGCGTCCAGTAAACGGTGCTTTGATCAGGGAATAGTCGAGGTCTGTACGCACAGAGGTCAGGTTGGCTTCTGCTGCGGCTAACTGGCTACGGGAAGTTTCCAGGGTCGCTTTTGCGTTGTCCAGGATCTGACGGGCTACCGCATCCTGATCGGCCAGGCGCTGATAGCGATCGTCATCTTTCTTCGCTCTTTCGAAGCTGGCTTTTGCACTGGCTACGTTGGCCTGTGCCTGTAAGTAAGCCGCTTCATATTTACGACGATCTATTTCATACAGGGTTTTTCCTTTCTCCACGACTTCTCCTTCTTTGAAGAAGATACCGGTGATAAATCCTGATACCTGAGAACGCAGCTCCACCTGGTTCAACGCTACTACAGACGCAGGATATTTATCGTAATAAACGGCCGGTGCTACAGATGCTGCTGTAATATTTACCGGTGTAGGGGGCATTACAGGCGCTGTTTTCTTAGCAGGACCACTGCAGGCAGATAAGCCCAGGATACTGGCAGCGCTGATTAAGACAATGTTGTTCATTTTTTTCATATCCGTTCCGGTTACCATTTAATAATTAGCTGTTAAGGTTCCTAATGCTTTTTGCAGATCTATCCTGCTGGACAGTACCTGGTACATGGAATTATAAAAATTCAGTTGCGCAGAGCGCAATTCTGTTTCAGACACCAGTACATCCAGATAGGTTTTAATACCTTCCTTATACTGCAGCTGTAACATATCATATACATCCCTGGCCATCTGCACATTTTCTTTCAAGGTGAGATAGTCGTTGTAGTTACTCTTGTAAGTAGACATGGCCTGCACATACTGCGAATTGATCTGGCTTCTCAGCGCGGCATAATCCCACTGGGTACGCTGCAATTGCAGTTCCGCCATCCGGATATTATGAACCCGTTTTCCTCCCTGGAAAATAGGCAGTGATAATTTCAGTCCCAGCATGGAACTTGGATAATCCTGACTGTACAACTTGTTGAAGTCAGGGCTCAGGCAAGAAAAAGAGTAGTTAATAAACGCCGATACAGTAGGCAGATAGCTCCATTTGTTGTACTTCACGTTGGCCTGCAGCAGGCTTTCCTGTGTTTGGAGTAACTGGTACTCTATACGACTTTTATAATCTGCGGTCAGCAAAGTATCCTCACCGCTTACCTGTGACGCCACAGCAGCTGAATCCTGTGCCAGTGGTACATCACCGGAATTGGTTGGGTATCCCATCAATTCCTTCAGATAAGCCTGTTTGGCTGTCAGCAGCTCCCGGGCAGCTTTCTGCTGGGCGCGGGCGTTGTTCAGAGAAATAGTGGCACGCTTGGCATCTGTTTTATCTACCACTCCACTCGCATACTGGTTATTCGCATCTTTCAGGCTGCGTTCCAGGCGGGTAATGTCTTCGCTCAGCACCTTTATTTGTTCTGCTGTCAGCAGCACATCATAGTAGGCTTTGCTCACACTGGCCACCAGGTCTATCTGGTTACGCGTGGTGGTTTGCTGACTCTGTTTTCGTACATCCCTGGCAGTATTGGTAGCCAGCAACAGATCCCGTGTAAAAATGTTTTGATTTAACCCGAACAGTGCGGCAGACGAGTTAGCCACACCTTGTTGTACAGGGTTGCCATTAAAGATGGTAGTGGGTATCTTCAGGGCATGCTGGATATTATAATCCAGGTTAATCTGTGGATACCAGTCGGCCAGCTTACTCTTCACCGTTCTGTCGGTAATCGCTTCATCAATGAGTGACTGGCGTATGACCGGCTGATGTGAAATGGCATACCGGATGCATTCCTGCAGGGTAGCACTGGTTAACAAGGAGTCCGTAGATTGCTGTGCAAATAACTGCGGGGAAATAAACAGTCCGCAGGACACCCCTAACAAATAAAAAAATGCTCTTTTCATAAAAGGCTTTTGACATTCAGTTCATCATTGTACCAATCGGAGGAAAACAATGCCTGCACGAAAAAAGTATTCGCTTCTTCCATTTCCTTCGCTGTATTTATTAACAGCTAAAAGCTAATGGCTAAGCGCTTTTTATCGGCCTCGCACCATTGTTCCTTATTTGTTATATAGCCATTGGCGTTATAACAGTATTAATTACCGCAAAAACATGTTAAGCTTTAATCACTACAGCAAACAGGCAGGTTGATAAGAGAGTTGCTTATTCAAAATCGTCGGAAACATTGGCAGCACGGTTTTCGGGTGTGGTTCCAAATATTTGAACACAACGTATAACTGAGAAGTAGGTAGACAACAAACATTTTGTTGTTAGGTAAAATCAATTCGGGCGCTAAGATAATGTTATGAAAACAAAAATCCACCCTTTTGGGTGGATTTTAACAATTAAGTGAAAATCGGTTCCGGTCATCCTTTATTACGACCGCTAACAATATGTTTCTCTGCATGATAAGAGGATCTTACTAACGGTCCGGATTCTACGTAGTCCAATCCCATGTTGTAACCTATCTCGCGCAGTTCTGCAAATTCATCGGGATGTACGAAGCGTGCTACCGGCAGGTGCTTAGGGGTAGGTTGCAGGTACTGACCCAGTGTGATCACATCACAACCGTTGTCGTACAGGTCCTGCATGGCTTGTATTACTTCTTCCTTGGTTTCACCTAAACCGAGCATGATACCGCTTTTGGTACGCATGCCACCTTCTTTCAGGCGACGGATCACTTCGAGGCTGCGGTGATATTTGGCTTGTATTCTCACCTGTTTGGTTAAACGTTCTACTGTTTCCAGGTTATGAGATACGATTTCAGGCGCCACATCAATGATGCGCTGCAGGTTTTCCCACTGTCCGCGGAAATCCGGGATCAGCGTTTCCATGGTAGTGTTAGGATTTAAAGCCCTGACAGCATTAATGGTATTGGCCCAGATGATAGAACCACCGTCTTTCAGCTCATCTCTGTCTACAGAGGTGATAACAGCATGTTTTACTTTCATCAGGTAAATGGCTTCCGCCACGCGCTGAGGCTCGTCAAAATCTACGGCTTCCGGGCGGCCGGTAGCTACAGCACAAAAGCCGCAGCTGCGGGTACAGATATTTCCCAGGATCATAAAAGTAGCAGTACCAGCTCCCCAGCACTCGCCCATATTAGGGCAGTTACCACTTTCACAGATCGTATGTAATTTATGGGTATCTACCAGGCTTCTCACCTGCTTATAGTTCTCGCCTATCGGTAATTTAACGCGCAGCCAATCAGGCTTTTTTACTCTTGTTGTAGCCGGTTCGGCGGCTATTACGGGTAGTTCTTGCATCGCTTATTCCTTTCTTTAGAAAAGCAAAGTTAACACTTATCTCTTATTCCAGCGCTTCCCGAATTGGAGGCTCACATATCCGCCGAAAAAGAACTGTTTATTATAGTCCACCCCTTCCGACACTACCATAATTGGGATCTTTTTAGTATACATCTCCGCATTAACCCCTACTTCCAGGGCGCTTACCACCTCGTTAAAGTGGGCCCAGTCGAAGCGCATGCCCAGTTTGGCATGTACACCCGGTACCACGCTGAGATCACCCCAGCCTTTTCCAAAACCACCGGCGCCATTGATATCGCCCGTTTTCAGGAAAGCTTCCGGATTGGAAGGATCAAATTTTACATCCTCACTTTCTCCGCTGGCTGTCACCATGTTCAGGTAATAAGGCTTCAGCAATCCCAGAGATAAGCCACCATAGTAGATAAAGTCTACTTCTACTCCGTTTTTATTGGCTTTGCCGCCCAGCAGATAACGCTGTCCCACGCCCAGCTTGGCCTGATAAAAATTATTCCGCTTACCATATATAAATGGGCGCTGGGTAAAGGAATAGCCCTGGCCGCTTTTCTTTACTTCTTTATCACTTTTCTTCTCGCTAAACTCAAATTGGAAATAATTGACTTTTTTTCTGCTCTTGCGGTACCCCATTTCCACAAAACCACCCCAGCCATCGGTTGTGATCCTGCCTCCCACCGAAAAATCGCGCTGGAACACATTCTCCCCCTCTTCCTGTTCACGGAAAATAGAGATCTTTTTCAGCTTACGCTGTTCCTTTTCGCTTTTCTTGCTTTGTTGCGTGGTAGTGGTAGTAGTTGTTGTTTGCGCAAACAAGCCGCCGGATATCATTGCCAAAAACAGGATTGAGTATATTTTTTTCACAGTGGGCTATTATTATAATAAATAAACGCTTGAACAAAGGTATTGTTATGTATATATTACAAACGTAGCTAATTTTTTTTTAGTTTAACAGCGCTCCCACTCTCCATGTTGCAGTTATCCTGAAAATACATTTAATTTTACGGTTAGATCATAAAAAGAAACAATATGGACACGGCATCTATCATCTATAACGGGGAATTACGCACCACTGCCACACATTTGCGGTCAGGCACTGTGATTGAAACAGACGCACCTGTGGATAACAAAGGGAAAGGAGAAAGATTTTCTCCTACCGACCTGGTGGCCACAGCACTGGGCTCCTGCATGCTCTCTATTATGGGCATCAAAGCCATGGAAAGCAATTGGGCCATTGAAGGCACCAAAGTAAGTGTCCTGAAAACCATGGGCACAGAACCCCGCCGCATTACCGGCGTTACCATCGTATTCGACTTCCCTGCCGGCCATAACCTGGGCGAAAAGGAAAGAACTATACTCGAAAGAGCTGCGCACAACTGCCCGGTAGCTAAAAGTGTACATCCGGACATGGTGCAGGATGTAACGTTTAACTGGTAAGGTTCGCGCAGAGGGGATCGCCTTCGGCGATTGTCTTTTTCAGGATTATACTGATTTTCAGGATTTTCAGGATTTTACTTTTTGATTTTAAAAGATTAGGGAAAAAGAAAGTTGATATTCGCTTTCCTCTTCCCTAATCTTTTAAAAAAAATCATCAGAATCATCAAAATCAGTATAATCCTGAAAAAGACAATCGCCGAAGGCGATCCCCTCCGCTTATATCCCACTCAGGATTTTCACCCCAATGGCACAATGCAAACACTTCTTTTCATCGCAGTAGTACTGTTTCAGTTGTAACAGCGCCTGTGATTCCATCGCACTTTCGTGCGTTACCCCCAACTCCGCCCAGCTATTGATGATACTGTTTTTTTCCGGCGGCAGCTGCTGCAGGAAATGCAGGGCTTTCTCCTGGTAATATTTAAGGTTCTTTTGCTGCCCGTACAGGAACAGCAGCGGCAGTACTGTATTGATCAGAATGCCGTGTACGGCCTGTTTGCCAGGACGGTGGGTGTTACGCACCGGCTGCCCGAACCGGTAATGGGTATGCCAGTACGCCGACGGCTGTACGAAAAACAGCTGTTCCAGCGCCGATACCTCCGTCGCCTCCAGTATCCTGGAAAACAGGTGGGTGCTGTGCTGCAGCAATGCCGCAAAAGTAGCCAGCCGCATGGTGGGAAAGGCCGCAGGGCGCATCCGCAGCCAGTTCCAGGTATGTGGCGCCATCGGTAAAAGCTTGTATTTGTGGCGCAGGTGGAAATAAATTTCCTGTAGCTGTAACGCATATACGTCGGCATGCGGCGCTTCCAGCATACCGGCCTGTCCGAATAACAGCGCCTCCAGCTGCATGCCCTGATGCCGGTGCCGCATCAGGATTACCTGCGGGAGCGATTGTGCTACCTGCAGCAGCGGCAGGGCATTGACGGGCATGCCGTAACTCTGCGCCACCGCCCAGTAACAAACTTCTTCCCAGTTGTACTGATTACTTTGCAGCCAGGCACGTAAAGCGGTCATTTTGCGTTCCCAGCGTTCGGCCAGCAGCCGCTCTTTCCAGCTAAGCCAGGTCAGTTGCGGCACCATGGCCACATGTGGCGCGCAGGGAACAAAAGGCGCCAGCTGCCGCAGCTGCTCGTAACGCTGCAGCAACAATTTGGGAATATACTGCTGTAGCTCCAGACAAGCCACGCCGGGAATACGGTCCGCAGGCATATCATGTACAAACACTACATGCAGAATAATACGCCCATACTGCATATTATGCTGATGCCCATGCCGGAACCAATCGGAAGTCCGCAGGTGTAATTCTACCTGTCCTACCCATAAAGTGGCGCCAATCCTGATTTTTGCCGCCGAAAAATCAGGTCCGCCGTGATGGTTATGTAGTCCGGGATATAAGATTTGAACGGGTTCGCCACTGGTAGTGGCCAGGTGATCCTGCTTAAATAGCCGGAACGCCCAGATGTGCTGGAATAGCTCCTCAGAGAGCAGCGGGTTAACAAACATAAAGACATGGGTTGGGTATAAAATAATATCAGTTAAAGGTAATAAAACATCGTTTAATAAATAAATTATGGATTCAATTTGGAAATCTGATGAAAGTGACATTACCTTTGCGCCAGTTCTTACACATCACTTATCCAGAAAGGCGGAGGGACTTGGCCCTGCGATGCCTTAGCAACCTTTCCTGATTTTTACGATCAGGAAAAAGGTGCTAATTCCTGCCCCGGTGTAAATCGGGGAAAGATAAGTTGGCAGAGATAATACTTCACAGATATATATAACTTTCTAAAGGAGCTCTTCCAACACCATGGGAGAGCTTTTTTTATGCCCTCCCGTCTCACCTTTCATGGATTTGTTGTTGTTTAAGTTGATCTTTAATGATAAAGTTGCAGCAGATAATTGTGCACATTGAACATCATTAAAAATAATTTATAACATGAAAACAGCTACACAACTGATTCATAGCATTCCGGTAGACGAACTGACAGGCGCCATTTCCGTGCCTATCTATCAAACATCCACCTTTGTGCAGGAATCACCTGGCATTAATAAAGGCTTTGAGTTTTCGAGGGCAAACAATCCCACGAGAAAAGTGCTGGAAGACCTGATCTGCAACCTGGAAGAAGGGTTTGCCGGATTTGCGTTTGCCAGTGGTATGTCGGCTATAGATGCGGTGCTGAAGCTGTTAAAGACCGGCGATGAAATCATGGCGGTGGAAGACACCTACGGTGGCATCTTCCAGATATTTAACCACATGTTTGAACGCTTTGGTATCAAAGTTAATTTCGTAGATACCAGCAACATCGATAAAGTACTGGCCGCCATTACGCCCAATACAAAAATCATCTGGCTGGAATCCCCTACCAATCCAACATTGCGCATCTCTGATATTAAATCTATCAGCAAAATTGCCAAACAACATAATATCCTGCTGGTAGTAGACAATACCTTCAGTACACCTTTACTGCAGCAACCATTAACACTGGGCGCCGATATCGTTATCCACAGCGCATCCAAATATCTTTCCGGTCACTGTGATGTGATCGCCGGACTGGTAGTGGCCAACAGCAAAGTACTGGCAGACCAGATCCGTTATAATCAAAATATTTCCGGTAGCATTCTTAGTCCGTTTGATGCATGGCTCACCATCCGCGGTATTGAAACATTATACCTGCGCCTGGAAAAGCAATGCAGCAATGCCAGCGCGATCGCCAACTGGCTGGCCGCTCACCCGGCTATCGATAAGGTATATTATCCAGGACTGGCTACTCATAAGAATCATCATATTGCCCGTAAACAACAGAAAGCTTACGGTGGACTGGTGAGCTTTTCCCTGAAAAGCGACAATATCAAAAATGCGATCCGCATCGTCAACGCTACCAAACTATTTAAACTGGCAGAAAGTTTCGGCGGCGTGAAAAGTATGCTGGCCCATCCGGCCACCATGACGCATCGTAACATACCGGAAGAATTCCGGAAAAAAACAGGTTTACAGGACTCCTGTATCCGTTTATCAGTAGGCATTGAAGATGCCGATGACCTGATCAACGACCTGAAACAGGCGCTGGATAAATTAAATCATCCGGCCGGCAAGCAAATTACTGTTTTACAATAGCCTTTGGCGGTTACCACCACTTTCTGCCGCTCAGAACCTGATCAATTCCGAACGGCGAAAGACTAACTGCCAAAGGCGGAAAGCTCAAAAAAAAGTATGGAAAACAAGACCATCAATTTAGGTATTTTCGGATTCGGTGTCGTAGGACAAGGACTCTATGAAGTTTTGAACAGAACGAAAGGTATTAATGCACGGATCAAAAAAATCTGTATTAAAGACCCTAACAAATCAAGACCTATCGATAGCAGTTATTTTACTACCGATAAAAACGAAATTCTTGAAGATCCTACCATTGACGTAGTAGTTGAACTGATCAATGAAACAGAAGCAGCCTTTGAAATTGTGAGCACTGCTCTCCGCAACGGCAAAGCGGTAGTAAGCGCCAGCAAACGCATGATCGCTGAAAACCTGCCCGCACTATACCAATTGCAGGCAGAAAACAAAGTACCATTCCTGTATGAAGCGTCCAGTTGCGCCAGTATTCCCATTATCCGCAACCTGGAAGAATATTATGACAATGACCTGCTGAATGCCGTAGAAGGTATCTGTAACGGATCAACGAATTATATTCTCACAAAAATATTTGAAGAAAATCTCAGCTTCGCTACCGCCCTGCAACAAGCGCAGGACCTGGGTTTTGCCGAAACTGACCCTACCCTCGACATTGAAGGATATGATCCGAAATTTAAAATCGTGATCCTCCTGCTCCATGCCTTTGGTACTTTCGTAAAACCGGAAGAAGTATTCAATTTCGGTATTCATCACCTGAACGATTTTGATATACAATTTGCCAAACAAAGAAATTGTACCATCAAACTGATTGCACAGTGCCGCCGTCAGAACGGACACGTATTCTCATACGTACTCCCGCACCTGATCAAAGAACACAACCTGCTGTACGATGTATACAATGAATACAATGGTATCCTGCTGGAAAGTGCGTTCACCGACAAACAATTCTTTGTAGGTAAAGGCGCCGGCGGTACCGCTACCGGTAGTGCTGTACTGTCCGATATCTCCGCATTGGTGTACAACTACCGCTACGAGTATAAAAAGATTAAACAAAATAATCAGCCCAGCTTTACCAATGATGTAAATCTGAAAGTATACCTGCGCTACAAAACACCCGATCAGGTAGATCTGGCAGAGTTCTTCAACATCTCTGAGAAATATGAATCTACTGAATGGCGTTATGTGGTAGGTACTATTAACTTACAGAAACTGAGAGAAGCCGGCTGGCTGAAAAATAAAGATGTAAATGTTCTTGTATTGGAATAAAGAAATGTAATAAGCAAAAACCAATCATTAAAACGGCGCTGTTCCCAGCGCCGTTCTTGTTTTTAGCGATTTTTAGTCTTGTTCAGGATTATACTGATGTTGATGATTTTCAAGATTTTATTTTTATTGGATTAAAAAAGATTAGAGAAGATATAAGCGGATATTCGCTAATACCTTCTCTAATCTTTTTCAATCTTTAGAATCTTTAGAATCAAAAATAAAATCCCGGGAATCATCAACATCAGTATAATCCTGAACAAGACTAAAATCCGCTTAGTTCTTCCACCACTCTGCTAACAGGTAATCCCATTACATTGTAGAAGCAACCATTAATACTGTCTATTCCTACAGCGCCAATCCATTCCTGAATGGCATAAGCGCCTGCTTTATCATAGGGTTTGAAATGATCTACATAATAAGTGATCTGCGCTACATTCAACGGCTTAAAATGCACAGAAGTAGTTTTGGAAAAAGCCACTTCCTTTGTGCCCTGCTGTATAATAACGCCAGTGACTACACGATGCTCACGTCCACTGAGGCGGGTAAGAATACCGATCGCATCTTCCCGGTCTTTTGGCTTGCCAATGATGTTATTGTCCAGTACTACCACCGTATCTGCGGCCACTATAATATCCGTGGGCGCACATAAGTCCCTCACCGCCGCTGCCTTCTGACGGGCAATATGTACCGGGATATCCGGTATGGCCAGTTCCGGCGGAAATGTTTCTGCTGTTTCCACCACCTTCACCTGGAAAGGAATGCCGGCCTGCTCCAGCAACTGCTTTCTGCGGGGCGACTGCGATGCCAGAATTACGGGTTCTCCTTTATACATCTCTATAAGTAAATTTTAAAAAATATCATGGATAAAATGCCTGTCAGCATCACCACCTTTACGAGGGAACTCACTTTATGATAATGTTCCGGCAGACTGGCTTTTTTTAGTTGCAGATAGATATACAGGCAAGGTAGCTGTACAAATACGAGCAGATAACCGATGGCGATATACCAGCCCATTACCCACACCCTGATTTCCACTGCCAGGATAATGATGGCCAACGCCAGCAGCAGCATATTGCATAAACGTTTGGCAGCCAGTACACCCCATACAATAGGTAGGGTACGGCAACCATCTTTGCTGTCGCCCATCATATCTTCCAGGTCCTTTACCACTTCCCTGACCATAGAAATCAGGAAGGCAAACAACGCATATACGCCAATGATCTGTATCAGTTTTCTGCCGGTGGCAGACATAATCGCTTCAAAGCTATGATAGATCTGTTTCTCGTAGAATCCTACCACCACTACCGCCAGCGCGGTTAACAGCGAAATCACCACATTGCCGATGAGTACCTGCCGTTTAAAAGAAGTGGAATAAAACCACAGGAGCAGCGAGCAAATCACCTGGGTGAACCCAAGGTAAAACTGCCCTGTTTTAAAGGCTACCATAAAACCCAGTGATACGCCGGCCATATTCAGCAGGGTATGCCAGGCCATAGCCCAGCGCCGGCTGATAATTTTGTCGAGCACCATTTTCTCCGGCTTATTGACAATGTCAATATTAATATCAAAATAGTCGTTGATAATATAGCCGGCAGCCGCCACCAGTATGGTAGACAGGCTCAATAATACAAATTGTGGAACGGGCAGTGATGGTTCCTCACCAGAGCTGCGTAACACCGGTTCTACCACACAGTATTGCAGTAAAAACTGGGTAAGGCCAATATATATCAGAT
>NZ_DATCVJ010000039.1:0-1780 GCF_036566945.1 Chitinophaga sp.
CTGATCACCTCCAAACAATACCGTGTAAAAAGTAACCCACAACTGGTAAATATCGGCGTAGTAACAGCGTTGGCTACTTTATTGGTGGTATTGATTTTTGGCACCATTGGATTTTATTTTCTGAATGTGCGTCATTTTGGGATCGACTTCACCTGGCAGCAATCCATCCGTCATGCTTTCCACTGTTTTATGTTGCTGGAAGATGATGGACTGCACCCGGTAACCCGTTTCGGGCAGGAATTTATGTCGGCCATCAGGGTATTGGGCGTAGGTGCATGGGCGTTTCTTTTCTATACTATCATCCGTCCTTATCTGCATGTAACACAGCAAACCAATACCAGTCTTGAGAAAGCACGTTTCTATCTAAGCCAGTATGGTGATTCTCCGATGGACTACTTCAAGATTGGGCAAGATAAGCTGCTGTTTATATCTGATCAGTACGAAGGATTTATTGCTTACCGGGTAGCAGGTAGCTTTGCTATTGTGTTGGAAGAACCCGTATGCAGTGAAAATAACAAACTCGATTTACTGCAGGAGTTTGAACAACAATGCCGGAAGATGGGCCTGCGGCCTGCCTTTTATCGTGTAGATGAAGACAGCACCTACTATTTCAGTCATCTTAAAAAGAAAAAGATGCTGATAGGCCAGGAAGCCATTATGGATATCCGCAATTTTACCCTGAGTGGGAAAGACAAGAAATCATTGCGCAATGGGTTAAATAGTTTGGCGAACAAAGGTTATGTAACTACTTTCCATGCGGCGCCACAAACACCGGCGATGTTGGATGCGTTGAAGTCCGTCAGCGATGAATGGCTGCAACAATATGAAGTAAAGGAGCTTACTTTTTCGCAGGGCCTTTTTGATGCCGACAGTATCCGCGGACAGGATATTATTACCGTGACGGATGCGGCCGGGCAGGTAGTAGCCTTCCTGAATATCATCCCTGACTATGCGCCGGGAGAATGTACCTACGATCTTATCCGTAAGCGCTCCGATGCGCCAGGTGGTGTAATGGATGCACTGATCATTGCGTTGATCCAGGATGCACAACAAAAAGAGCTGCATTTCCTGAACCTGGGCATGGTACCCATGTCTGGTATTATTCAACCTGAAAACACGGCGGAGAAAATGGTGAAATACGCTTATGAGAAATTGCGTTTCTTCCGTCACTATCAGGGTTTACGGGAGTTCAAGGAAAAATACGCCACCGAGTGGACTAATAAATACCTGGTATACGAACATGATTTTGACCTGATACAGCTGCCTTCTGCGCTGAGCAAAGTAATGCAACCGTAGTTGCGGACGAACAATTGCCGAATAGATTTTGTTTCACAGGCAAGCGTTAATTTAGCGCCAGCTATTAATGGCTCACTTTAACAATTGCAAGCAGCAGGCCGTATGTTATTATCAGGAATGTTATCTAAAGCAGGAAAACTCATCAGCGGTTTATTATTATTGGCCGTATTACAGGCAGGTGCACAAAGCGGGATCAGTAACCTGCCGGTGGTAATCAAAGCCCCGGCAGCGGGTACTACCGAGCCGATGATCGTTTATATTACCGGTGATGGCGGGATGAAAAAGTTTTCTGCCAATGTGATAGAATCATTTCATCAGAAGAACTATCCGGTAGTGGCACTGAATGCCCTTAAATATTTCTGGAGCAAGAAAACCCCGCAGCAGGCTGCAAAAGATGTAGCGGCGCTGATTAAATATTACCAGTCGCAGTGGGGTAGCAACCACGGTATTTTACTGATTGGCTATTCCCTGGGGGCAGATGTAC
>NZ_DATCVJ010000040.1:0-5281 GCF_036566945.1 Chitinophaga sp.
GTCTATCCACTTGGTAGCGGAATGGGTTACGAGATGTGCGCCGGCAGCGATGGGCCGTTGTAATACGGGCGTAGCAAAGCAGTTGTCTACGTTGAGAATGATATTATGTTTATTGGCAATACCCGCCAGGAGTTCCAGGTCAATGATTTCCAGTCCGGGGTTGGAAGGTGTTTCCACAAAAATCATCCGGGTATTGGGTTTGATCATGGCTTCAATGCCGGCAGGATCGGTCATATCGAAATAAGAAGTTTCAATGCCCCATTTAGGCAGGAACTTGGTGATGACGGTATGGGTAGATCCAAAGATGGAACGGGCAGACAGCAGGTGGTCGCCTGCTTTGAGCAGGGCCATGAAGCTGGCGAAAATAGCACTCATGCCGGAAGCAGTCGCATAACCTGCTTCTCCGCCTTCAAGGGCGCACATTTTCTGCACAAATTCGTCTACATTGGGATTGCTGAAACGACTGTAGATATTAAAGTCCGTTTCATCCGCGAAAGTAGCGCGCATCTCTTCGGCATTATCAAAGCAAAAACTGGAGGTCAGGAACATGGGTGACGCGTGTTCCATCTGATCAGTTCTGGGAATTTGAATTCTTACAGCATTGGTATCCGGTTGGTATTGATTTCTATCTTTGTCTTTGCTCATGGATATGGTAATTACAGCAGTTTATGCGTTCAGTTTCACTTCCCAGGTCAGTTTTGTTTTGCCCTGACGCAGGGTTTCCGCCACAGAACAGTATTTGTTCATGGACAATTCTACTGCACGTGCAGCTTTATCGGGGTCAATATTACCTTTCAGGTGAAAAATAAGATGAGCGGTTTCCCAGAGAGAAGGTTCTTTCCCTTGCTCTCTTTCCGCGTCAATTTCAATGCGGAAATCAAGTACTTCCTGGCGTTGTTTCTTCAGGATCATCATCACATCGATGGCAGAACAACCGCCAAGGCCCATGATGACCATCTGCATAGGTCTTACCCCATTATTCTTACCGCCATTCTCCAGAGATGAGTCCATCAGTACTTTGTGGCCGCCTTCATCTACTGCCTCCATATTAAATCCGTCGTCTACTCTTTGTAATGCTATCTTCATGATTATTGAGTTTCTTCAACAAAGATAAAATAAAAGAATTACGAATTACGAATTACGAATTACGGAACTATGTGGGAGGGAGTAAGCAGTGGTCTTCCACATTATCCCGTAATTCGTAATTCGTAATTCGTAATTTTCACTAGTTTTGCGCAAATTCAAAGAAGCATTGTCGGCAAAGGTATTTCACAGTAAAGGAGCATTCCGGTTAGAGTCCGGTCAGGTATTACCAGCATTACACATCGCGTATCATACGTATGGTACCATGAATGAGGATGGCAGTAACGTGGTATGGGTATGTCATGCGTTAACGGCAAACAGTGATGTAGCCGACTGGTGGACGGGCTTAATAGGAACAGATAAAGCGATAGATCCGGCCAGGCATTTTATCGTATGTGCCAATATTATTGGCTCCTGCTATGGCAGCAGTGGTCCGCATACGATCAATCCTGAAACCGGGAAGCCCTGGTATCATAGCTTTCCCGCTATCACCATCCGGGATATGGTGCAGGCGCATGTGTTATTAAGACAACACCTGCAGATTCCACGTATTCATTTGCTGATTGGTGGCTCCATGGGGGGCTACCAGGTGCTTGAATGGGCACTGATGGAGCCGGAAGTGATAGACCGGTTGTTCCTGTTATGCACAGGAGCCGCCGAAAGTGCGTGGGGCATTGCCATTCACACCGCCCAGCGGTTGGCTATTGAAGCCGACGACACCTGGCAAAATGATTGTCACAGTGCCGGCGCCAAAGGACTGAAGGCCGCAAGAGCCATTGGTATGCTCACCTATCGGAACTACCAGACCTTTGTACGGGCACAATCTGATGAGGACAAAGAAAAGACAGATCATTTCCGGGCTTCTTCCTATATCAACTACCAGGGCGATAAACTGGTAAAACGCTTTAACGCGCAAACCTACTGGCTGCTCACCAAAGCCATGGACAGTCATAATATTGCACGTGGGCGCCATGAAACTATTACCACTACCCTATCGCATATTCAGCAGCCTACACTGCTGATAGGTATCAGCAGCGATATTTTATGCCCGCCGGAAGAACAGCAGTTAATGGCTGCCCACCTTCCAAACGCAACTTATCATGAAATAGACTCTTCGTATGGACATGACGGTTTCCTCATTGAATTTGAAAAAATCGGAGGCATTTTACAGGAGTGGATGAAATAAATAACAACTGACATTCAGTGATATACGTTTAATAAAAATGCAGCGGAAAATCCCGCTGCATTTTTATTTTAATACCTTCTTCCTATTTCTTCAAAACCAGCTTTTTTCGGTATATTTAAATTAGACCAAATCTAACCTATTAAACTCCACTGGTATGAAAAGCATTTTTATCAAAGCCTTTTGGGGCTTCCTGTTGCTTTTATTATCCCTTACCCAGGTAATTTCAGCACAAACATCCACTACTATTAACGGGATTGTACATCAGAAAGGTAGCGGCAATCCAATGGCCGGCGTGACCGTCAGTATTAAAGGTGCTACCGCAGGTACCATTACCGGCAACAGCGGAACTTTTACACTTAAAACCACGCACACCTTTCCACTGACCCTTGTATTTTCTTATGTGGGGTATAAAACTGAAGAAAAAGAAATCAACGCTGCAGCAGACAAAGTGGAAGTGGAACTGAGTTCCACGGAAATTCTTGGCCAGGAAGTAGTGGTAGCTGCCAGCCGTGTACAGGAAAGTATTTTGCAGTCGCCCGTATCCATTGAAAAACTGGATTCACGTGCTTTAAAAGCCTCTCCTGCTGCTTCCTTTTATGATGCCATCGGCAACCTGAAAGGTGTAGAAATGAGCACACAGAGTTTAACCTTTAAATCGGTAAACACCCGTGGGTTTAACAGCAACGGTAATACCCGCGTACTGCAGTTGAACGATGGAATGGACAACCAGGCCCCCGGTCTTAACTTTGCGGTAGGTAATATGGTCGGTATTCCCGAACTCGACCTGGACAACGTAGAACTGATCCCCGGCGCCGCATCAGCCCTATATGGCCCCAATGCACTCAATGGTATTGTGCTGATGACCAGCAAAAATCCATTTCAATACCAGGGAGTAAGTGCGCAGCTGAAAACCGGTTTTCTGAATGATAACGGCAGAAGCACCGCCACCACCGGATTTTATGACGTGGCAGTACGTTACGCACATGCCTTTAATAATAAATGGGCGTTTAAACTGAATATCGGTTACCTGCAGGCGAAGGACTGGCAGGCATATGACCACCGTGATCAGAGTCTCGCTAACGGACATACCCTGGAAGACGGTACCCGCGCTAATAATGAAGGGTATAACGGGGTAAATACTTATGGAGATGAGAATACGGTTAATATGTACAATACCCTGGCAGCGCAGGCAGCCACCCCTGGTTCGGCGCTTGCCACGCAACTGGCACAGCTTTCAGCCTTGTTCGGTGGCACCGTAACCCCTCAGCAGATCTTCAACTCCGCCATTCCAGGGGCCAGCAGCAGCAGTATTACCCGTACCGGCTACAATGAAGCGGATGTGGTAGACTATACCACCAAAAACATGAAACTGAATGGCGCCCTTCATTACAAAATCAATGAAAACCTGGAAGCCCTTATACAGGGTAGCTATGGATCTGGTACCACCGTGTACACCGGAGCAGATCGTTATTCGTTGAAGAACTTCAATATGGGTCAGTATAAAGTGGAGTTAAGGAGTCCTGACTTCTATGTAAGATTATATACCACCCAGGAAAGGTCCGGTGACAGTTATGCCGGCGGTACACTGGCCTCAGGTATTAACGAAGCCTGGAAGACCAGCCAGCAATGGTATGGTGAATATTTCGGCACTTATGCAGGCGCCTCCATCACTACGTTTGCACAGGCTTATGGTGCAGCTTTACAAGGGGGAGCCACTCCCACAGCAGCACTGGCTGCAGCACAGGCAGCTGTGAATGGCAATCGTAATACCTACAACAGCGCTGCCAGAACCACCGCCGACAAAGGCCGTTTATTGCCCGGCACACCGGAATTTGATGCCGCGGCGGATAAAGTAAAAAACAAGGCCATCCCAGGGGATGCTACTGGTGTAGGTGCTAAATTCACCGACAAAACCAATCTTTATCAGGCGGAGTTTATGTATAACTTCCATAACCTGATCCATTTTGCGGAGATCCTGGTGGGTGGTAACTATCGCCGCTATGCACTGAATTCCGAAAAGACTTTATTTGCATTGGATGATAACGGCAAAGAGTTTCGCATCAATGAATATGGTGGTTATGTACAGCTCATGAAAAAGCTGATCAACGACCATCTTAAATTAACCGGTTCCGTACGGTATGATAAAAATATGAACTTCAAAGGCCAGTTCAGTCCACGGGTATCTGCTGTATATACTTTCCTGGAAACACAGAACATCCGCATTTCCTATCAGACAGGATTCCGCATTCCGAATAACCAGGATCAGTATATTGATCTCGTAACCCCACAGGCACACCTGATTGGTGGTTTGCCGTTCCTCCGTGAACGTTATCACCTGGATCAGGGCCCTCTATATTCCTTACAATCCGTGCAGGCAGGCGCGCCTAAGCAATATACCTTCAGTGAGTTTTTACCGGAAAGAATACAGGCATATGAATTTGGTTATAAAGCACTGGTGGCAAAGAAATTATTAATCGATGCCTACATCTATAAAAATGATTTCAAAAATATGAATGGTACGCAGGTACTCATTCAACCTACCGGTGCAACTACCAGGAATGTGTTCTCTATCCCGGTGAGCGCACAGGAAACTGTACACTCATGGGGATGGGCGATTGGCCTGGATTACAGCCTACCACTCAATTTCACTGCTGGTGGCAACGTGTCTTATAATGAGTTGACCAATGGCGATGACCTGGGTAGTTTCCTTGCTATGTACAACACACCTAAAGTACGTTATAGCCTCAATTTCGGCAATCGTAACATTGCTAATTCAAATTTTGCTTTCAATATTTTATGGAAATGGCAGGAGTCCTTCATATGGCAATCGTCTTTTGTTGGACCTAACGTAAATGTGGCCGGTCTGAGCGAAATACCTGCTTTTGGTACGCTCGATGCGATGGTCAGTAAATTTTTCCCGAAGGCAAAAACAACGATAAAACTCGGTGCGGTAAATTTATTGAATAAGAAATATATTCAATCATGGGGTAACCCAACGATAGGTTCACAGTA
>NZ_DATCVJ010000041.1:0-9985 GCF_036566945.1 Chitinophaga sp.
GCGCTTACTTTGCCTTAAAGCTGGTGGAATGGGGCTTCCATGGCCCTGCCAGGATCATGGAGCGACAGCTGGCCTTTAACCTGAGCCGCAATTTTCTGCGGGAACGTTATCATCAGGCCCTGCATCTGCCGGTAAAATGGCACCAGGATAATCATAGCGGGTCGGTGATTAACCGCATCCGCAAAGCCTATGAATCGTTGGAAGAATTTTTTGAACGCGGATTTATGTACCTGCATGCTTTATGTAAACTGCTTTTTTCCATGATCGCCATGCTGTACTTCTCACCATTATATGGCAGCATCGGCATTGTGATGGGCGTATTGTGTATGTGGTTATTGCTACGGTTTGACCGCCCCTTCATCAAAACGCTGAATGAGATGAATGAACAGGAGCATGTGGTATCGGCTACGTTGTTCGACAGTCTTTCCAATATCATGACCGTTATTACCCTGCGGCTGGAAAAGAGTATGGAAAACGGTTTGCTGGCAAAAGTACAGCGCATCTGGCCTCCTTTCAGAAAAAATACGCTGATCAACGAATGGAAATGGTTTGTGGCCGAAATGGTGATTGCCCTGATTTATTGCGTGATTGCCATTGGTTATATTTTTCAGCATTGGGTACCCGGTGAAGTATTCCAGGTAGCCGGACTCGTGATGCTACTGGGATATGTAAACCAGTTCACCAGCGTATTCCAGGATGCCGCGTGGCAATATACCGACGTGGTACAATATAATACGGCAGTAGAAACGGCCACTAATATCAGTGATGCCTATACGCTGCAGCATCGCTCGGATGCGGCGCCTGAGTTACCCGCCAACTGGAAAAAGATCAACATCAGCGACCTTAACTTTTCGCACCTCGCCGCTTATGACGACGGCCACGCTCCTCAGAGTTTACATGAACTGCATATCCTCATCGAAAAAGGAAAGAAAGTAGCGCTGATTGGAGAAAGCGGTAGCGGAAAAAGTACGCTGCTGGCTATTTTACGCGGACTGTACGAACCGGAACAAACGACTGTCTTAACCGTAGACGGAGGTCCGTTACCGTTAGCCACCCTGAACCAAAGCGTCACCCTGTTTCCACAGGAACCGGAGATCTTTGAGAACACCATTGAATATAATGTCACCCTGGGCTTACCATTTTCGCCCGAAGAAGTACTGGCAGTATGTGAGAGCGCTCATTTTTCGGAGGTAGTGGACATGTTACCGCAGGGTCTTGCTTCCGATATACGGGAAAAAGGCGTGAACCTTTCCGGGGGGCAGAAACAGCGGCTGGCGCTGGCCCGCGGCATTCTGGCGGCGCGGGACAGTGAGGTCATACTGCTCGATGAACCTACCAGCAGTGTAGATCCTAAAACAGAAGCGATGATCTATGATAAGATGTTCCAGGCATTTGCCGATAAAGCTGTGATATCGGCCATGCACCGGCTACACCTGCTTCCTCAGTTTGATTACATTTATGTGCTTAACAAAGGAAGAGTGGTGGCGGAAGGAACGTTTCATTACCTGCGAAATAACAGTGCTGCCTTTCAGGAGCTATGGAAACACCAGGAAAATAAATAGGTTAATTGTGCAGGGGCAGCAACTCCTGCACGTTACGCTTTTTTCATACAGTGGTATGCGTTAGTTTTTCGTTATTTCTAAAGCCACAAAGTCATCATAAATAAAAACAATAATAAATATATAAGCCTAAATAAACTAAAGTATAAGATTAGAGCGGCCTGTAATATTAATTATTATTATCTTTGAAAAATAAACTATTTATCATTAACTCATCATGTACCCATTTCTCCGGTTAGTTCATTTCTAACTAATTATAAATGAACTAAGTTATCATCGCATCCGCGTTTCATCCTATGAAAAGGTTTTCTCCCAGCAGCTATTATACACTATGAAGACCATATGCAAAAAATTTCGCTGTACGACCTGAAGCGCAAAGTGAGAATCAGCCAGGAGCCAGATGAAATTATCACCGGGCTTGGATACAATCTCTCTTCCCTTACCCGGAATGAGCGCTCCGAATTACTTTGCGATTTACTTGAAAACCAGGAGATATTTTTTGAGGCAGCAGAATTGCTGATTGAAGAAGGCGGCGCAGATATACATTATAAGAAAGAAGGCATTATTCCTATTATTTTTTGTGCCGTTGGCGCCAACAAGCCACAGGCCGTACAATACGCATTAAAAAAGGGAGCGCGGCTTATTGTAGACAATGCCGATTATCTCTTTGCTATTGCATACATCTTCAAACATCACCGGCTGGCAGCTATTACCGAGATGCTGGTATTGCTGATTGAACACAACATCCATTTTAATTTTGTACTGGCGAGTATGGACACGCCTTTACTGCTGGCTACCCGGCATAATAATAACCGGGAAGTAGTGCAGTTTTTGCTGTCGGAGGAAGTCAATAAATACGTGTATGATGAAGATGGGTTTACCGCCATCCATTATGTTCCTTTTGCCAAGGCGCCTAATTTATACAAGGACATGATCACGTGCATGGCGGATATACAGGTAAAGACAAAGTTTGCGACCAGTATGGAGCCTGTGTTCGAATGCGTGATTAAAGTAAGTGAGGAACAGACTTTCGAAGAATTTATTCATGAAGCGATGAATGCGTTTCTGGAAAACAGGCACCGTATGTATGACGATATTTTTGAAAAATATTATTATCGTCTCCACCTGATTGCGGAACATATTGCTAATATCCGCGCTGCAGAAGGGGATGTAGTATGATAAAAAAAAGCTCCCGATATTTTTCCGGCAGAAAATAAATGCAACTTTGTTGCAAATTAGTATATTTGCGTTTGACTCATACAAACGCCATATGCAATCATACGACATCATTATTACCGGTGGCAGCTATGCGGGGCTTTCCGCCGCCATGACATTAGGCCGCTCCCTCAAACAAGTGCTGGTGCTGGACAGCGGCGCGCCCTGCAATCAACAAACACCATATTCCCATAACTTCCTGACGCAGGATGGAGCAACGCCAGCGGAAATTGCCGGCAAAGCGAAAGCACAGGTAGCACAATATCCGACCGTGCATTTTAAAAACGAGCTGGCCATTAACGCGGAGAAAACAACGAACGGCTTTCTTCTGACAACAGCCACCGGAGCATCTTTTGAGGCAAAACAATTATTGTTTGCTACCGGGGTAAAAGATGAAATGCCTGCCATTAAGGGTTTTGCGACATGCTGGGGCATCTCCGTATTGCATTGTCCTTATTGCCACGGCTATGAAGTAAAGCAATCTCCAACTGGCATACTCGCCACCGGAGACATGGCTTTTGAATATGCGCGGCTGATCAGTAACTGGACCAATAACCTTACGGTATTTACCAATGGCGCCGCCGGGTTATCTGAAGCGCAACTGGCCAAACTGGCGCAACACCAGATAGCCATTAACGATAAAGTGATCGCTGAAATAGTAGAGGAACAGGGACAGATAAAGCACTTGTTGTTTACAGACGGCAGTATACATCTCTTAAGGGCTTTGTACCACCGCCCCACTTTCCGGCAGCATTGCAGCATTCCGGAAGTTTTGGGTTGTACATTAACGGAAACGGGCCATATAGCCGTGGATGCCTTCCACGCTACCAATGTTGCCGGTGTGTATGCAGCAGGCGATGCTACCACGCCTATGCGAAGCGTATCCGCCGCTGTGGCTGCAGGCGCTATGGCCGGCGCCTCTATGAACAAGGAACTGATAGCGGCGGCGTTTTAAATTGGGCAGAATATTCAGGTGAACTGTTGCATATATGAAAAGGTTTTGATATTTTAGACTAACAAGACTATTTTACCATCACCTAAATTAACCTTGAATGCTCACAACCCTTACACTTTTAGCCGCGGTATTTTTCCTGGCCCACGTTTACCTGCTGTTTACCTCTTTTGGGAAAACGGGTTTCCAGAAACAAAAATACCTCTGGTCGCATATTACACTTTGGATCACCGGAGGAATAGCTTGTCTGATAGCCCTCCTGTTTGCCGGCAAATCTGTTTCCAGTGTGATTGATGTATTTGATACCCCTGGTAAAGCGGCCATCCTGCTGCTGATTGCACTGGCATTATCCGGTGCTGCACACAGCATCGTGAAATTATTAGTGCTGCCTAAATATCAAAAAGCAGTCTGAATAACGCGAAAGCCTACACGAAACTGTAAAACTTTTATTCGCCCGATCTTAGTCACACTATGATCGGGCGTTTTTCATGATAACTTAAGTGGGAAAACCGCCTAAAATGCAGTCCCTGTGTTCTTAAAATATATTTTAAAAAATACGCTTCAAAAAAAACTGCATTATATTTGGCGGGTAGCTATTATTAATACTTTATGTCAATTTACAGATCCCTAACCTTAACAGCACTCCTACTGCTGAGTTGCACTGTTATAGCCCAAAGCCAGACGTTGTATACTTATCAGGACTTGTCACACATTTATTATCAACGTCAGAAAGATTCACTGAAAAAAGCCTGGAGTTGCCCATCCCAGTTTAAAGAAAAAGAGACACAACGGAAGTACAAGGAAATTTGGGATGGTCGTACCGACTTCATTACCGAGGCCATCGAAAACGATGGATATGTATTTGAAGGTGACATCTATAACTATCTTGATGGCGTGATCACGCAGCTTGTTCGCGCCAACCCCCGGTTAATTGCGCAGAAGCCTTTTCTGATGATAGACCGTAGCACTTCCGTAAATGCCTATGCCAGCGGCAACAATATGATAGCCGTTAACATAGGCCTGCTCGCCTTTGTAAAAACCCGGGAAGAACTGGCACTGGTACTGGCACACGAGCTAGCTCACAACATCATGATGCATCCGGAGAACGGCATGAAAAACCGGGCAGAATGGCTTACTTCCGATGAATATAAGCAATCACTCAATGCGGTGCTGGATTCAAAGTATGAACGCCTGACCCGTTTGAAAAAAGTGTTTGAAGGCTATTCTTTCGACAGAAGCAGACATCAGCGCTATCATGAAGGAGACGCAGATTCACTGGCGCTTATTTTACTTAAAAACAGCCATATTGCAATAGACCCTTCGTTCTTCCTGCGACTCGACAGTGCAGATATTCAGTATCGTCAGCCATTAAAGAAAAATGTGAAGGACTATTTCGCCGCCTATCACCTGAATGTGGAAGAAAGCTGGATGGTAAAACGTACCAAAGGTTTATCCGCAAAAAATTACAGCTTCAATACCAGCACTACCGGCCTCGCCGACTCGCTCAAAACACATCCGGACTGCCAGGAGAGATATGACAAAACCAAAAGTCAGCAGTCGGCCAACAGCGCTTTCACCCCGGTACCTACACCATTGAGAGACAAATCCATGAAAATGATGATCTGGAGCATCTATTGCAATGGCAACATGACGGCTTGTCTGTATCGCGTACTGTTGGAAAAAGACAAGGGAAATACCGATCCATGGTACGACTTTATGTTCAATAACGTGATGTCTGGTTTATACTATGCCGATAAAAAATTAAGTCGTTTTAACGCGATCACAGTAAAACCGAAAGAATACATCTCCAAAAACTATTACGAACTGGAAACGATGTTCGAACAAATGCCCAGACAAAAGCTGGAGGAATTTCACAATACCCTGCAACAGGCAGCATTCTGGAGTAGTATGACGCCGCCGGAACAAGGCTTCAAATCGCTCATGAGTACATTGCTGACCGACAGTGACGACAGCGATAAACAAAAAGCTGCCAAAGCCTTTACCACCAATTATCCCAGGAGTCTTTACTGTGAATTTGCAACGCCATTTTCAAAGAAATAAATAGTACTGTAACAATTTATACCTAAACCAGCTACATGAAACATGTAATCGTAGCGTTTGCCCTGTTGTTGTTAACGATAACCGGCATTAATGCACAAACAAAAATTTTTAAGCAAGTGGGAGACGATATCTCTTCCAGCATGCGAACCATCAGCCAGGATGGCACCCTTGTAGGCTATCTTGTTTTCACCGAACTGGAACGGGCCGACAAAGATTCTTTTAACTACAAGATCAACATCATGGATGAAAACCTGAACGACATCGGTGTGGTTAATTTCAGGGAACTGAAACTGGATCTTCGTTCCGTTGCCTTTGAACAGGAAGTACTTTGCTTGTCGTACATGAAGAGTAACCTGCTGGGGCATGCCATTAAGAAAAAGAAAGAAATCAGGGAGGCCGTTTCCCAGGGCTATATGGCTGTATTTACCCAGTTTATCGATCTGACTGGTAAAGTATTAAAGACCAATACTATCAAAGTGGGTGTGAACCTGGCAGAGGAATATAGAAAAGGTCAGCTGGAGATCGGCAATGGCGGATTGAAAGAAGCATTGCGGGTAAGCAATATTGCCGGAAAAGGATTTGCCTGTTTTTTCGGCGATGACCGTGGAAAATTTCTGTACATCTATGATATCACCGGTAAACAAATCTGGCAGAAGAAGATCGGTGCAGAAGAGGGAGACTACAATATGCTTGTTTCCGGCCAGGATGTTTATTTCCTGTTAAAGAAAAAGGACGAAAAACATGGAGGAGGATTCTTTGTATTTGGCTACGGTCTTCAGGACAGCACTTCTATTCCCAGGTATTACCTGAAAGATAAAAAAGGTAATCCTTTGCATGTGCAGGCCTTTACGAACGATCCGTCCACCGGTAAACCTTATGTTTCCGGTAAAATTATCAATCCCCGCAGAAACGGCCCTTTTCCGACCATCAAGTCTATCGCCAAAGGAAATTACCTGGGCGTTTTTACCGTGAATATTGACGGCCGCAGAAAAGATAGTATTAAACCGGTATACAATTACTGGCGCGATCTCAAGAACCCCATTGCCAGTTCAAAAGGCAGGCTGAATGCCAACAAGTCGTTCATGATGCCTGGCCCTTCTTTTAAGGACTATGCCGGCAATACTTATTTTACCGGTTCCGCCTTAAAACGGACGATGAACGTAGGTTTGGTGGTTGCAGAGGTTGCTACCCTCCCACTGGTTATAGTTTCGCCGATGATGATTGGATTTTATGGTACGCGTAAATTCACGATCCGGGATGCGGTAGTGCTTAAACAAACGCCTGATGGCACTTTGTCGCTGGACAATACGATTCCGGTAACAAAAAGCCGGGGCATTCCATGCATTCAGTACCCATACCTGTCCGATAATAAATCGTACTATACCGTTACTTCCTCCGATGCGAAGTCCACTTACCTGATCATTACAGATCCTAAGAATATTACGTTCTATAATGTGGATCAGAAGAAAGTGCTGCGTACCATTTCCCGTAAAGATGGTAACATCGAAACGCTCATTTTCCCTGCCAAAGAAGGTCATGTGCTCGTATCCGAATACAATAGAAAAGAAAAAACCAAAAGCTTCTCTATTGAGGCTATCTGATAAAATAGTGAAATAAAATGATGAAAACGGGTGTCTCCAATGGAGACGCCCGTTTTCGTATAACCTTACCCGTACCATTTTTTCTCCCGATACCGGGGTAGTGTTATTGCAGGAGTTCTCTGAAAGGTCCACCAAAAAAGTCCCGTACAATACCTGCCGCGTTGGGCCGGCTGCCGCATTTATTTGGCTATTTCACCAAAATAAGATCGCCTACTTTCCTTGTAATCGTAGTCTGGGAGCGCTTGCTCAGTGGTTGAACGGGTATTTGAACTGGAATAGATCCCGAAATTCAATTGGTTTTCGTAAATTGCGTGTGCAAAACGCTGGCATGCAGCGTGGCTGGGGGCCGGTTTACCCTCATTGATATTGGAGCACTGTAACAGAAAATGTTAAAGGTGGAAAATTTTCTTTCTCCATCGACAATATTCATTATATTTATAGCTGTTGATCCTGGTTTCTTATAACCGCCGGCGCTGACCGGCTACCGCAACACCTGCATAAACTCCGCAGGAATCTGGCAGATGATCACCATCAAAAGAAAAATTGCGCGTTGAAATCATCTTCATAATAATTAATTATTTTATTAGCACGAAAAGAGAGACACATTTTTATGAATAAGAAAGATATCTGGAGATATAAATCTTTAGAGCAGTTGGAGAATAAGAGTTGGGGAACGGCCACAGAACAAGATTCAGGAGTAATTCAGAAATGTCTTGCCTTAGTTAAAGTACCTGTAGTAAAATTATCTGCGAGCGAATTGCGGACCTTAATCGGACAATCATTTAATCCTACCTACCTGGTACCTTTAGCCCTGGAAATATTAAAAAACGATGTACTTGTTACAGCTGGTATGTACCCCGGCGATCTGCTGAAGAACGTACTGGACGTGCCTGCCGCGTTTTGGGAAGAACATCCTGACCTTCACAAAAGCCTGATCGATATGATGCAGGACAGAAGTGAAGAGATAGAAACTGAAATCGACCTACCAGAGTTCTGGCGTAAGGCAGAAGCCTAGTTTCCTGCTGCTCAAAAAGTTTTTTGCCTATGATGATTTCCTGCTTTGCGGGAATCGCTGTAACTGGCCTGTACAACGGGTTTAAGCAGCATTGGCTGCATTTTAATCCTCGAAATTAAAAAGCGATAACTGGGTGGATGGAGGAGATTTTCCTTCCGGCAACGTTGTGTCATGAAAATTAGACAACGTTATGCCCAGCAGTCGTATGCGCTTATTTTCCGGATCGGAAGCGGCTAATAATTGCCTGGCGGTATCTACAATGGTATCGAAATCACCCACCGGGAAAGGAAAAGATTGGTTACGCGTGATCTGTTTAAAATCACTGTATTTTATTTTCAGCGTAATCGTACGTCCTTTGAGGTTATAGCGTAGCAAGCGGTCGTAGACCGTTTTCCCGATTTTTGTCAGTTCTGCTTCCATATCCACGATCTCTGTGAGGTCGTATGGAAAGGTATCTTCTGCGCCCAACGATTTCGTTTCGCGGTGAGGTTGTACTTCCCGTTCGTCCAATCCGCGCACAATACGGTAGTAAAAACTACCTACTTTTCCGAAATGCGTTTTCAGGTCCTGCTCCGACAATTTTTTCAGATCCGCGCCGGTAAAGAGTCCCATTCTTTTCATTTTATCGGCAGTGACTTTACCTACGCCGTGAAATTTTTCTACGGCCAGTTGTTCCATAAACGATTCAATCGAAGAGGGACCGATGAAAGTAAGTCCGTCGGGCTTATTGAGATCGGAAGCAATTTTTGCTACAAATTTATTGACAGACACACCAGCGGATGCAGTGAGCTGTAACTCCTCGCGGATAGCCTGTTTGATAAGTTTAGCTATTTCGATGGCAGAGCCAATGTTTTGTTTATCGGTGGTTACATCGAGGTAAGCTTCATCGAGCGACAATGGTTCGATCAAATCTGTGTAGCGGGAAAATATTTCGCGGATATGCCTGGATACTTCCTTGTAGGCATCGAAGCGGGGACGAACAAATATTAACTCAGGGCAAAGTTGCAGTGCTCTTTTAGAGGGCATGGCCGAGCGTACACCAAATTTACGGGCTTCATAACTGGCAGTGGCCACTACCCCACCACGGCCTTCCGGCGAACCTCCCACCGCGATCGCTTTGCCGCGGTATAGCGGATTATCACGCTGCTCTACGGACGCGTAAAATGCGTCCATATCAATATGAATAATTTTTCGTTGTATGCTATTTACGCTGTTCTCCATTTCTACACCCGGAAGCGATGTAAAGATACAACGAAATAAAATTCCGTATACTGGCGGGCATCCCGGAAAACAGTTATTTCCACCTAAAAATTGTAGCTGTTTTATCCCCAAAAACAATCCGGGGTTAATCATTATCTTTAGCCCTTAAATTTTACACGGTGGCAGATTACGATCAGGAAGTTTCACATGAACATAAGAAATTTGAAAACATTATCTGGGAAGGTAAAACGATTACCGGCAGGGAATTTTTTGACTGCCAGTTTTACAAGTGCAGTCTGAAGGAATGTGTTTTTGTAGACTGTACTTTTGAGAAATGTACGTTTGAAGATTGTGACCTGTCGCTTATACAATTCAAAAAAAC